>JAUVAM010000508.1 GCA_030591745.1 Deltaproteobacteria bacterium | reverse complement strand
CGGCATGGCCATGACCGTCTTGCAAAACATCAAGGAACTCTCGGGCGTCGTTCGCCTGGAAGGCGGAGGCCTGCGCCTGACCGGGCACCTGGAAATCCAGTGATCCAGCTCGAACATGTCGTCCGCGCCTACGGGCGGGGCGATGCAAGCACCAGGGCCCTGGACGGCGTCAGCCTCCAGGTGGAGGCCGGGGGCTTCGTCACCATCGTGGGCACCTCGGGCTCGGGCAAGACCACCCTGCTCAACGTCATCGGAGGTCTGGATTCAGAATACGAGGGCAAAGCGAAAATTTCGGGCCATGACCTCAAGGCCATGTCCGACATCGAGCTGAGCCGTTTTCGCAACGAGACGGTGGGCTTCGTCTTCCAGCATTTCCATCTGTTGGAGCACCTAGACGCGATGCACAACGTGGCACTCCCCTCCTTTTTCTCCTCATCAGAGGGATCGCAACTGGAACGAGCGGAAGAGGTACTGGTCCGGGTCGGCCTGCAAGACAAGCTCAACCAGTTGCCCACCCAGCTCTCGGGCGGTCAAAAACAACGGGTGGCCATTGCGCGAGCCTTGTTCAATCAACCCAAACTCATGCTCTGCGACGAGCCGACGGGCAACTTGGACACCCACACTGGAGCCCAAGTCATCTCTCTGTTCGAATCCCTGAACACCGAAGACGGCCTGACCGTGGTCGTGGTCACACACGAGGATTTTTTGTTCAAGCACGCCAGCCAAACCATTCGCCTGGAGGATGGGCGGATGGTCGCTGCGGGAGCCGACGCATGAAGCTTGGCAAACTCGCAAGCCTGGTGCGCCAAAACGTTCGGCGCAACCGGAAAAACATGGCCTTCTCTGCCGTGGGCATCGTGGTGGGCATCTCCAGTTTCTTTTTCTTCATCTCCTTAGGCGACGGCATCAAACGGGTCGTATCCACCGAAATCTTTCCCGTGGACACAAACCGCATCCAGGTGGTCGCCCCCACAGCCCAATTCGGCAGCTTGAGCTCGGGTCGACGCCTGGACGACAAGGCGCTGGCCTCCATTCGAGGCATCGAAGGCGTAAAGGATCTCTACCCACGCATGAAGCTCGCCTTCCTGGCCTCGACCGCCATCGACGGTCGAGATCTTTCGCCCGGTGCCTTGGCGTTGCTTAAAAATGTGCCTGGCATCGATCCCAGTCGAATCCAAGCCCTGCGCTCCGTACGCATGTGGCTCGAGATCATGGGCGATGGGATTGACCCCAGACTGGTTTCCAGTGAAGTCATGGCCGGCGAGTTCAAAGATCCGGCACCCGGTGATCCCATCCCGGTCCTGCTCTCTCAACGAATGGTGGAGATCTACAACGGCTCCTTCGCCGAAGCCCGCGGCATGCCCAAAATCAGCGCGCAGCTGATCCCTTTCATCCCCCCGTTCCCGCTTACCCTGAACCATTCCTTCATCTCCCGAGACACTCACGGCACCAGACTCAAGACCCAGATGAAGCTGGTGGGCCTGAGCCGGCACGCCATCATGGGCGGCATCACCGTGCCCTTGGAAACGGCCCGCAAGTACAACCGACAGTTCGTCGGACCCCAGGCAGCTGAAACCTACGACGCGGTCATCGTAGAGGTTCGCTCTTCGGACTTTTTGGGTCCCGTGCAAGAAGAGGTGCGCAAACTTGGTTTTGACATCGACCTGCGTGAAAAGCGCTTGGCTGAAAGCGTGGGCCTGACCGTACTGATCATCACCCTGTTGTTCACTCTGATCAGCCTGATCATTGTTGGCATAGCCGCCGTGAATATCGCCCACACCTTCTTCATGATCATCTTCGAGCGAAAACGCGAGCTGGGTTTGATGCGGGCCCTGGGCGCAACCCGGGCGGATATTCGTCGCATGATCCTTGGAGAAGCCACCCTCATCGGCATCACGGGTGGGCTCTTCGGTCTTGGATTGGGGCTGGTCGCGTGCCTGCTGGTCGACACCCTGGCGGCGAGCTTCTTGCCGGATTTCCCCTTCAAACCCGAGAGCTTCTTCGCTTACCCGCCGTGGTTGTTTTTTGCTTCAGTGCTCTTTGCGGTGATCTTCTGTTGGCTTGGGGCTATTGTGCCCGCCCATCGAGCGGCCCGCATGGATCCGGCCAGGGCGCTCACGGGCAGGTAGGTCCAAACGCTACAAAAAGCGCCCCTGCTCGGTCAAGGCACCATCTTCCACGGCCTCTTTCAGGAGCTTGAGCGCCTCTTGGGTCTGGTTATGGGGTACGGCCACCCTCAGTCGAGCCCTGCGTCCGAAGTCGGGCAAGACCGGAAAGAGACGAAGGTCTCGGATCAAGCAACCCACGTTATGCTCCGTGAGCAAGCTGATCACCACATCCGCTTCCATCCGATTGGAAACCATGTAAACTTCGGTGTATTCGGTCTCGCTTGTCTCCCGAACCATCTTTTCGATCAAATCCACCTTGCATTCGGGACAAACTTTCACGCTGTCTTTGTATTCGTACTCGCACTTGGGGCAAAAGGGCATTGGAGCCTCCTTGATTTTTATTTATATAGCGGCACCTTAGTTGTCGAGCCGAGTCCTGTCAAGCGCTCAATTAATCATTTGACTTCACCCAGTCAGATTGTTACCTTTCGGTGATCAAAAGAGTTTTTGACAGACTGACACCCAGGTACGCGATTGAAAAAGCCGACCAAATTCGGAAAATACTACCTGCTTGAACGTATCAACGTAGGTGGTATGGCCGAGGTTTTCAAAGCCAAAAGTTTCGGCGTTGAGGGCTTTGAAAAGCTACTGGCCATCAAGCGCATCCTGCCCAATATCGCCGAAGACGAAGACTTCATCACCATGTTCATCGATGAAGCCAAAATCTCTGTGCAGCTAAACCATGCCAATATCGCGCAAATCTTCGACCTGGGTAAGATCGAAGATAGCTTCTTCATCGCACTGGAGTACGTAAGCGGTAAAGATCTACGCACCATCTGGGACCGCCACAAGAAACGCAACCTCTTGCTGCCCATCCCCATGTCGGTCTACGCCATGAGCAGGGCCTGCGAGGGATTGGACTACGCCCATCGTAAAAAGGATGCCTCTGGATCAGACCTGAACATCGTGCACCGGGACATCAGTCCACAAAACATCCTGGTGTCCTACGAGGGCGAGGTCAAAATCATCGATTTCGGCATCGCCAAAGCCGCCAACAAGGCATCCAAAACCCAGGCCGGCATCCTTAAGGGCAAGTTCGGCTACATGAGCCCCGAACAGGTACGCGGCTTGCCACTGGATGGACGCTCCGACATTTTCGCCGCGGGCATCATCCTCTATGAACTGCTCACCGGAGAACGATTGTTTGTGGGTGAAAGCGACTTCTCCACCTTGGAAAAAGTGCGCAACGTCGAAATTCTTCCCCCCTCCACCTACAATCGTAAGATACCGGACACCCTGGAAAAAATCGTACTGAAGGCGCTCAGCAAAGATCCGGATGATCGCTTTCAGACGGCCTACGATATGCAAGAAGATCTGCAACGTTTTTTGATCACGAATCAAACCAACTTCGCTCGCAAGGACCTGGCCAATTACATGAAGCGTGCCTTCCGCGCGGATATCCAACGGGAGCAAAAACGCCAGGCCGACTTCCATTCGTTCAAGCCTGGAGACGAGCTGAATTTTGCCGAGGAAGTGACGGATCCGGCTGTAAGCGAAGCCGCCAGTCCCCCCACAAGGTCGGCCCCTTCAAGGCCAGCCCCTCCTCCACCAGTCTTCGATACCCAACAGGCAACGGCGCCACCCAGAACCGAGCCGAAGCCCGCGGCGAGGCCTCTGCCCGATCCTTTCTCAAAATCCGCCTCCCTGGATGCATTGTTCGACGGCGAAGACGATGATGACGAAGACGACGATGTACAGACCGTGGTCTT
>JAUVAM010000551.1 GCA_030591745.1 Deltaproteobacteria bacterium | reverse complement strand
TCGGCCAAGAGCTTTTGTCGAAGCCAGGCCTCGGTGAGGGGGACGCGATCCGTGGCGGCGAGACCCAAGGGTGACGAGCGGGGCAACATGGCCGGCTTGAAGACGGGCACCAGCACACCGGAGAAGGTCCACATGCCGAAAGGATTGTAGTCGCCCCTGAACATCATGTTGGCCTGCTGCTCGCCGAAGAGCAGCACGTCTTCCACGTCGTCGGCATTCAAATTGTTGGTGGGGTTGAACTGGTCGCCCACGCCCCACTGAACCTTTTGCATGCCCACCCGAAGATCAAAACCATCGAAAAAGAGATCGTTGCCCTCGACGAACAAAGAGTGGGCCTCGAAATAGGCGTCTTCAACGCGGTTGCGCTGGGTCAAATGCCCGATGGAGTCGATCTCGCCGGGGAAGCCCAGCCAGACAAAGTCCAGATCGGCCACACCGGCAAAGCGCCCCCAGCTGGCCTCGGTCTTGACCTTGAAGATGTTCTCGTTGCGATCCATGCCGACGGGCAACTCGCGGGTCCCCGGCAAGTAATAATCACCGGCCACCTTTTTCTCGATGCGCACCCGCACGTTGCTCTCCACCTTGCCGGAGAACTTCAGCTCCAACCTCTTCAGGGAAAAATCGAAGTAGTCTCCGTCGTCTAGCTCTGCGGAAGACTCTGGCTGCGCCTGACTCAAGCCCGGAATACTGGCAAAGGGATCGACGAAGGGCTCGTCCAACTGCACCGGCGGCACCTCGATCGGCTTGGCATCTGCCGCGGGCTTGGCGTCTGCCGCGGGCTTGGCGTCTTCCGCGGGTTTGGCGTCTTCCGCATCCTCGCCCTGGGCGAAAACGGATGGACTGACGAACAAGAAACCGAAAACACAAATGCCGTACAGAACGGCTTTTAGGCTGATCCGCATTGAATTATCCTTTGGGGTTTGATCTATCGACGCTGCAGGGCCCGCACGGTGAAGTAGCGGTCGGGCACGTTCTGGTTGATCTTCCAGGCTCGCTGCACCAGGGTGGACTTGAGCCCGTTACGAGAGTGATCGGTGTACACCATGATCCGCGGCGTACAAACCGTACCCTTGGACTTGCAGTGATAGCTTGAGCGGGTCTCGGTCTTGACCTTCTCGCCCTTGTCGTTGATGTACTCTGTCTTGACGGGCGTTTGGAAGTCCTTGCGGAGGACCATGCGCAGCGCCTTGTAGGGAGCAGGCGAGCCCTCTCGCCGCTCAAGCAATACGGTCCAGTGCTTGTCGTCTTCTTTTTCCAACTTGCCCTTGTAAAGACCGCCATAGGTCACGGTGGCCATCTCGTCGTGACTCAAGGCCGTACCCAAAAAACCCTGAGCCTTGGCATGGGAGGCCACGCGGCGCACCTTGCGGAACGCGGGCAGGTAGGTCCAAATGGTGTCCGTATCCAGCACCAAAACCTTCATGCCCTTGAGGTCACCAGGCTCCATGTACTCTATCCGTCGCCACTTCGTGCCCTTGATGGTGACCTCAAACTTGAGCTGCCGGGGCGGCTTGCCTTTTTCTTCGGTGACCACCTCATAGATGAAATACTGATCCTTGGCCTGGGTCATGGCCTTGTCCAACAGGGCCACAACCTCCTCACCGGTTAAAGCCTGAGCGGCCGGGGCGCCGAGGCTGCAAGTCATGCAGCCGACGAATAACAGGATGATGCCTCTCATCTTTATTTCTCCTCGTGTTCTTTATGATCTCAATGGTTTTCGAAATTTACTTGCTCGTCATCTTGCTCAACACGGCCACCACGGCCTCACTGTCTTCGATCTCGCCAGGCTCATCGTCCACGACCCGGCGGTAGCGAATCTTACGCGCCAAGGCCGGGATGGCAAGAAAAGTAGCCAAGGCCGCCACCAGCATCGCCGCGGCTGTGAGTCCACCCACGTTTTTCAGGGGCTTGGCGTCGCCCAGGGTCAAGACGAAAAAACCCACGCAAATCATGATGGCGTTGGTCCAGATGGCCGGACCGGTTTCATCGGCTGCATTGGCCGCCGATTTGACCAGATCACCATCATCGCCAGAGCGCCATGCCGCCACCAGGTGCACGGCGTAGTCCACGCCGATCCCCAGAATGATGCTGGCCAACATGGAGGTACCGATATCCAAGTGCACCTTCATCATGCCCATGCCGCCGTAAATGATGGCCAAGGTCAGCATGGTGGGACTGGCCGCAAGCAAACCGCTCCAGAGCGAACGGAAAAGCACGCTCAAGATCAAAACAACCAGCACCAGAGCGAAGACCAAGGAGCGAATCTGGTTGGCCTTGACCGAACGCGACATACCCCGATGCAAGACAGGCAAACCATTGGCCTGCATCCGCATGCTCGTCACACCCGCGACAGACTTGGCCTCGACGTTTTTCGACGGAACAGCCGCCACCATGATCCGATCGTTGTCCAAGTCCCACATGGCCGAGGCCAGGCCCACCCGGAGGCGTTTTCCCTTTTGTCCTTCGGGAATCTTCAGACCCGTCGCGGCCAAAAAAGCCGTCAGGCGCTGCTGGGCCCGGCTGTCGCGCCAGTATTCCTGCAGCGGCGTAACCACGCTCCAGGCCAAATCTTCCGCCAGGGGATCCTTTGCCTGCAAACCCAAAACTTGACGCATGACTTCCGTGATTTCCGCATCGGTCGCCCCCTCCGGCATCGCGGCCAGACTGACGGCCACAAGCTCGGAACGATCCGCTCCGGACGGGCCCTTGGGGACTTGCACGGCACATTCCTGACTGGCCATAAAGCGCAATAGCCGCGCAACCAGATAGGGCTTCTGCGCCTCGGGCCCGGGCTTGGCCAAAAAATCCTGTACAGCCGAGCTGAATGCTTCCCGGTCATCCGGCAGCGCATCGTACTGGCTGGCCAGCCCCTGCAAGCGCCAATAAAGCAAATCCCGCAGGCGAGCCTGCGATGATTCGGCAAATCCCTGAGTCTCGGGGCTTGCCACTCGGTAGTCGGTGATCAGGCTTTTTGCAATTATTTCTTCTGCTTGCCGCAAGACCAATTGCAGGTCTTTGGCCTTGCTTGAGTTGACCTTGACGTAAATCAAACCCATCTTGCGATCCGCCGAGACGAGTTGATTGACCCCTGGATCATCCGCCATGAATGGATAGAGCGAGGCGACCTGCGCCTGGGTGTCGGGAACGCGCCGCTGCCCGCTCATGGCCTCGTTGGTCAAGGCCACCGCGTTCGGAAAACTCTGCACCGACGAAACCTTTTCCAACATTTGGATCTTATCGGCCATGCGCAAAAGCTCGCGCAGGGCATGGGGCTCGGTCATATCCGCTTCGACGTGAATCTGCACGAATTGTGAGCCGCCGAAGTTGCTCTGCATGAAGCGATCAGAGAGATCCGGCGGACTTCCCTTGGCGAAAAACGTGGTGTTGTCCACGCTGGTGTCCACCTGGCTGACAAAGCCCAATCCGATGGCCGCGAGAGCAAACAAGAAGAGGCCCACAAACAAACGACGACGCTGCGCAAAGACAGTCAGGCCCACCATGGCCTTTTTCAAAAAGATGGAATCCGAAGGCTTCCGCTTCAGGTCCAGCAAGAAAAC
>JAUVAM010000193.1 GCA_030591745.1 Deltaproteobacteria bacterium | reverse complement strand
GGTGGTCGTCGCTACCTTGCTCTCCGGCATCTATCCCGCATGGCGAGCGGCTCGCGTGGTGCCGGTCGACACGATCAAGCTGGTGTGAGGTGAGCATGAACGTCGTAGAAATCAATAACGTCACCAAGGATTACGTGCAGGGCGAGTTGACCGTGCACGCCCTTCGTGGCTTCGATTTGGCGATAGGCCAGGGGGAGTTCATCGCCATCTGTGGGCCCTCGGGCTCCGGCAAGACCACGACGCTCAACCTCATCGGTGCGCTCGACAAGCCGACCAGCGGCAGCGTCAGCCTCGGGGGCCAGGACCTCGGCACCCTGAGCCGCCGCGCCCTGAGCCTGATTCGTCGCGATCGCGTCGGCTTTGTTTTTCAGGCCTACAATCTGATGCCCGTGCTGACCGCTTACGAAAACGCTGAGATCGTGCTCGCCTTGCAGGGCAAGCCGCTGGCTGAACGCAAGGCCAGGGTGATGTCTCTCTTGGCTCAGGTTGGCCTTGAGGGCATGGAGCACCGACGGCCGGACCAGCTCTCCGGGGGTCAACAGCAGCGCGTGGCCATCGCGCGGGCCATCGCCTCCAACCCGGCGGTGGTGCTGGCCGACGAACCAACCGCCAACGTCGATTCCGAGACGGCGGATAAATTGCTGGGCGTCATGGAGCGGCTCAATCAGGAAAACGGCACGACCTTCGTTTTTTCCACCCACGACCCACGGGTCATGGAGCGCGCCAGGCGCGTCGTGACGATGGTCGACGGCCAAATCGATCACGACGAAATCAAGAGCCAAACATAAGGGGACGGGGTGACAGGGCGGCCTGTCGATGGCATACTTTCTTGTCGGCGGTATGACAAACGGAGTTCTCATGCATCGTGGATTCATCGTTTTCCTGCTTGTTGGTTTTCTTTCGGGCTGCAATATTTTTTTGGGCAACGCGGGCGAGAAAGACACGCCTTGCGACGTCGACACGGACTGCAACGAAGGCCTGTTCTGTGCCGGCGACAGCTGCCAGGTCGCGCTCGGGGGAATGTGGCAAATCAGTCCCATTCCGGAGGAAATGGAGCATTCGGACGCCATGGTTTTTTGTGACGCCCTTATCTACGAGGGGCAGGATGATTGGCGCCTGCCGAGCATCAGCGAATTGCGCGGGCTGATCCTTGGGTGCCCGGAGATGGAACTCAGTGGAGGCTGCGGAGTCAGCGACGGTTGCAACTCGTCTTTGCCGCCTCCTGAGGCGGAATGCCTGAACGGCTTCTGCATGGGCTGTTTGCACGACGAGGGCCCGGATGAAGGCTGCTACTGGCCGGAAGAGATGGAGGGCCCTTGCCATATCTACTGGTCATCCACCATCGCGGGAGGTATGTCGGAAAACCACTGGGCCATCGATTTCCAAAACGCGGATATCTTCCCTCAGAGCGATGGGAACCGCCACCAGGTGCGTTGCTTTCGGGATGGGATCTGAGCGAGAATCAAGGCAGGGAGTAAGCAAACAAAGAGGAGAGTGGGGATGCGCCAAATTACGGTGATGGTTTTTGCATTGGGATGGCTTTCGATCTGCGGACTTCTGCTCGGCTGTTCCGGCCAGGAAGACGCGCCTTGCGAAAGGGACTCGGAATGCAAGCAAGACTGGTTCTGCGCCGAAGGGTTCTGTCAGGAGACAGCGCCCTGTGAGCCTGCCTGCCGGGCCGAACTCTGCGAAGCCTGTTCGAATGGCCTGTGTCGCAGTGTTTGCCTGGAGGAAAATGCGGCTTGTCGAGACGGCCTCTGCGAGGTCCTTGAGTGGCAGGATTCACCGTTACTTGAATTGTTCGACCACGCCTCCGCCTTGAGTCACTGCCAGGACCTGGCCAATGAAAGCGGCCTGGCCTGGCGCCTGCCAAGCATCGCTGAGCTCAGGAGTTTGGTTGTCGGTTGCCCCATCTCCGAACCCGGCGGCGAATGCGGAGTCGGCGACGGATGCCTGTCGTCTTCGGACTGCAACAACGAGCAATGCGCGGGTTGCGTCTACGGAGAGACCTGCTACTGGAATCCCATGCTCGGCCCCTGCGGCCCCTTCAGGTCCTCTTCGCCGGTGGACGATCAGGCAGACAAGCACTGGGCCATCGATTTCCGGGGCGCAACGATCACAAGCATCGAAAGCGACACCCCATACTCAGTGCGCTGCGTCCGCTGGGCGACGGACATGACTCGATAGTGAAAAGGGAGGTTTTTGGGATGGGAGGAACAGCAGTGGAAAAGGAAGCAGTGCGTCCGATCGCGATTCGACGACCGAATATCCCGAGTCTGGTCATCGCCCTCTTGGCCGTCGATGCCGCCGTTGAAGACTGGGGTCAAGGTGGCTGGGTGTATCTCATCACCGTCCTGTATTTCTCGGCGGATTTCATCTCGTCCTTGGTTCGGCCCTACGTGCGCATGGACGAGCACAGCATTGTCGTCATCAAGTGGATGCGAACGAAGAAGTACGTCTGGAAGGGAATCGAGCAGGTCGTCATCGTCAACGGCCAGGTTCGGCTGCAATTTTTGACGAGTCAGTCCGAGAACATCCTGTTCTGGTCGCAGAAGAAGATCCAGACCCTGGCATCCGGGGTAGAGCACTTCGGCGGAGGCATCAAGGTCCTCCGCAAGTGAGGGCGAGTGAGGCACGCGGGTTGCCCGGGCCTCAGCACCGCCAGATCAGGTGCCCGGTACGCAGAGCTTGCTTTCGGCGACGTTGGCCGGATCGGTGCAAGGGTCGGCGAAGCACAGGCTTACGGGCTGGCAGTCGTGCCCTTCGCTGCAGTCGGCTGCCTCCGTGCAGACCTCGGTGCACTCGGCGCCGGAGTCGAATTCGATGCAGATGGACTCGCAACCGTCCCCAAAGAGGTCGCAGGCTGTGCCCAGAGGATCGGTTCCTTGATCCGGGTAGCACCATCCTTTGAGGGTGGTCGTGTCGGGGTCCAGGAAAGGCCTGCAACTGGAACCGGGCTCACAGTCGGAAGGGGCGCTGCATCTCAGATCGGTGACGCAGACCGACATGCTTGAGAAATCATCGGGAAACTCGCAGGGGTTCTCGAGGCAGATGTAAAGGTTCTCACAAAGCATGCCGGGCCCGCAGTCTTCGTCGAGCGAACACCACTCCGTGCAGCGACCGTCGCCGCAGAGGACCTGACAGGTGTCGTTTTGCGAATCGCATTCCGTGCCGACCGGATCGGCCCCCTGGTCTTCTTGGCAGCCTCCGGAGAAGGTCGAATCGGCTTGGAGGACGGGTGCGCAGGAGAACCCATCATCACAGTCATCCGGGCTGTCGCAATAGTCTTCGGCTACGCAACTTCCACCCAGGGCGATGTTGGCATCCTCGTCGCAGGGCTCGGCCAGGCAGTAGGCCACCTGCTTGCAGCGCATGGTTTCCGGGCAGTCCTCGTCCAGGGTGCACCATTCGGTACAAAGGCCCTCCAGGCAGAGAACCTGGCAGATGTCGTTGTCTTCATCACAGGCCGTGCCCACCGGGTCCGTGCCCTCATCCTGACGGCACCAGCCCATGAGGCCTCCTTCGTAGGCTTCGGTCGGCCAACAGCCCTCGCCCTCGCCGCATTCGGAAGCAGCGGCGCAACGCATGTCCTCGATGCAGGCCGAGAGGACAAGCGTGTTGCCGGGATCCCCGCAGGGCTCGGCCAGGCAGTAATCGCTGTTCAGACAGCTCAGGCCTTCAGGGCAGTTCTCATCCGCGAGGCAGAAAGCGTCTGTAAAATCCCCGCCGCCGTCTTCCTGGCCGCAGCGTCCTTCGAAGTGGTCGGTGACTGGAACTGGCCAGCAGACCTGGCCTTCGGGGCAGTCTGCGGTGCCATTGCAAGACAGGACACCTTTGCAGACCATGATCGTGTCGTCGACGTTGGGAAACTGCTGCGACTCACAAATCATGCCCTCCGGGCAGTCGGCGTCCTCGGAGCAAACCTCGCTGCATTTTCCGTTGAGGCAATACAGGCCGCTGCAACGTTCCTCGAAACTCAGGGACGAGGGGTCGTCTTCGTCATTGCATTCGGAGCCCGGCTGCCGGGCCCCGTAGGTGACGCATTCGCCGAAGAGATCGGTTAAGTCGGCGTTGACTTCGACCGAGCATGTCTCGCCTACAGGGCAGTCGGCGGAGGCGGTACAAAGAACCGGGTTGAAGATCAGGCAGTAGCGATTGCCGTCCTCGACAGTTTGGCAGGTAAACTCCGGCCCCCAACCGGATCCATCGCAGTCCGCGTCAGTGGCGCAGAGGCGAGTACAGATGGCTTCATCGCCCTCGCCCACGCAGGTCGTTCGATAGCAGAGGTCCGGGTTGTCTCCGCAGGGCGTGCCCATGGGGGTGGGGGGGTCGTCGCAGCCATAGCCCTCCGCCACCTTCAGGCAGATGAACTGCCCTTCCATCTCCATGCAGCACATGTCGTCGGTCTCGCCCGCGGCGTGGTTGTGGCATTCATCCTGCAGCACGCAGCCTGTTTCCGTGCAATAGCCTTCGTCGTCTCCTTCGTAGATCAAGCACAAGTTGCTTGCACATTGGCCGTCCTCGACGCAGTGCTCTCCCATGAGCAGGTCGTGGCCCAGGTCCGTGCCCGCATCGGGCACCGGCTGGTCCTCGTTCGAGCAAGCGAAAGGCAGCAAGGTCACAGCGAGCAGCAAGGCCATCCAAGTCGTTTTCATGTCCATCCCCTTTCCTAATTCATGTCCCTTGATAAACGGTAATGCGATTATCCGCCTTTTTGGCGCTGAGCGCAAAGCAGCTCATGCCCTCGGGTCTCCCACACATAATCGGAGGGGCTTATTTTAGCTGGCTGCCCTTGCTGCCGCGGCGGTTGTAGCCGGTTTCGATTTTTTGTTGGGCGTCTTCTTCTTGTTGGCAGGTGAGGCAGAGACGGACTCCTGGGATGGCCTGGCGGCGCTTTTCGGGGATGGGCTCGCCGCAGATTTCACAGGCGCCGAGGCTTTCGCCTTTGGGTAGGCGCCGACGGACTTGGGAGACCGCGTCCGCGATGCTCGCGTCGATCTGTTCTTGAACCGCTCCGTCTTTGGTGAATCCGCCTGCCATGGGATCTTTTATAGCACAGGATGAGCCCTTAAACATACGGTGATTGAGGTGACAGGGGGGCTTGTCGATGGCATACTTTTTTGTTGGAGGTACGACAAACAGCATGGACGTGACTTTGGTGGTGTGGATTCTTGTCCTGGTGGTCTTGGTTTTATTCTCTGCGTTTTTTTCCAGTTCGGAGACGGCGCTCATCGGCTCCGGTCGGGTGAAGCTCATCCACCTGTCGGAACAAGGGGTGAGGGGAGCCGGGCGGGCCTTGCGCCTGGTCGAGCAGCCGGGGGATTTGCTGGCCACGATTCTGGTGGGCAACAACCTGGTCAACGTCATGGCGGCGGCCTTGGCCACGGCCTTGCTTGGCCCTTTCTATGCGACTTTGGTCATCACGCTTGTCTTGCTGATATTTGCGGAGATAACGCCCAAGACTTTGGCTACGATCAATCCGGAACGTTTTGCCGCACGCATCGCTTTGCCGGTGGAGATCTTTCGTGTCTTGTTTCTGCCTGTGGTTTGGGCCACGACTTTCGTGACCGACCTGTTGCTTTGGCCCTTTTTGGGTCGGCAGTCGATACAGAAGCGGCGCCTCTCTCGTCAGGAGCTGTTGACGGCCATCCGTCTTGGCGCGAGGGACGGAGAGCTGGAGCCGGCTGAGACGCGCATGACCCGGGAGGTGCTGACGCTGAAGGACACACCCGTCAGCGACATCATGATCCCGATGGCCGAGGTAGACGCCATCCCGGAGACGGCCAGTTTTGAGGACGTGCTTCGAGAATTCGCCAAGACCGAGAATACCCGGTACCCGATCTATCGGCAGCAGAAGGGTGAAATGGTGGGCTTGCTTTTGGTTAAGGATTTTGTGGTCCAGCGCGAGGACATGGAGGAAAACTGGTTAAAACACGTGCGTCCCCTGATGCGTTGTTCCGTCGATTTGGATTCGGATGAATTGCTGCGGGATATGCAGTTGCGACGGTCGCATATGGCCGCCGTGGAGGACAAGGAAGGCGCGGTCGTGGGTGTCGTGACCATGGAGGACGTGCTCGAAGAGATCGTCGGGGAAATTCAGGACGAGTATGATGACGACGAAGGCGATTTGATCGTGGAGCTGCGCCCGGGACGATATTTGGTTCGCGGCGACTTGGAAATCGACGACATGTGCAAGGTCATGAACGTGGACCTGGGGACTTTCGGTGACAACATGACCCTGGCGGAGTGGTTTGAAATGTACAGCCCGTTAAGTTCAGGCGCCATTCGCCGGGTCAAAATCGGCTCCATCCGCATCACCCATCGAAGCGGACATCGCTATGAGATATTGGTGAAGACTCAGGTCACCGAAGCCCTCGGCGAGAAGGTGGACTGAGTCGTGCCCAAGGCTCCTCAAGTCGAACCGAATAGCCTCGCCTTGTTAAAGACCGCAGAGGCGCTGGCCCGGATAGCACCGCGCCTGCGGGCTGATGTGCTACAAAAAATCGCGGCGCTTGCGATCTTGCGCAAGGCTTGCCTGACTGAAGCGGCGGGGGCAGGTGAGGACTGGAAGGCCAGCTGGGCCTTGGCTCAAAGCCGGGGCTGTCCTCTTCTGGATTCGACTCTTGATCCGAAGGGCTCGCCGGATCCCGCGCGGGCTTGCGCAGAGGCCTACTTGCCCGAGGGCGAGTTGGACCTGGGGGCTTTGCACCTGGCTCTGCGCTCAGGCCGCGTGCTGCGTGGACGAGGCAAGCGGGGTATGTACTTTGAGGGGGGTTCTGAATCCAACCGAAGGGCCGGTGCTTTTTATACGCCGACCTGGATGGCTGAGCGATTGGCCGGGATGCTCTTGGGCGACACCTGGTCCCCTCGGGTGATTCTGGATCCGGCATGCGGCGATGGCCGCTTGTTGGTGGCCTGTGTGGAGCATCTGAGCAAACGGCTTCCAGCAGAAGAACGCAGGCTTGCCATCAGAGAGCGCATAGCCCACGGTCTTTGCGGCGTGGAGCAGGACCCCTTGACGGCGGCCCTGGCGCGGACCGCCTTGTGGCGGATGGCGGG
>JAUVAM010000035.1 GCA_030591745.1 Deltaproteobacteria bacterium | reverse complement strand
GTTGAGCTGCGTATGTCCATGGCGCCCATCACGGAGGCCAACTTTGGTGATGCCCAACTCATCGCGGGCCCGGTGACACCATTGGGCCCGGGCCTGGTCGAAAATTTGCTTGTTGAGGACCTGATCACCGGGGACTCCTTGTATTTCGCCATTCGAAATGCAGATGAAGTACCCAACTGGTCGCCGGTGAGCAGCGTGGGTCCCGTGGTGGTGCAAGACGCCACGGCGCCGACCGCGGTCAGCGATTTGACGGTGGAAGCCACCGGGTCGGACTCTGTTTTGTTGCGTTGGACCGCAGCTGGTGACAACGGGGTGCTGGGCCTTGTGAGTTCTTATCTTGTGCGTCGATCAACCATGGCCATCGACGATGCGAACTTCGCCGCCGCCTTGCCGGTGGACGGACCTGTGGCGCCCTTGTCCGGACCGGGTCAAGAACAGACCTTGGTCGTGACCGGCCTGGCCCCCGACGCGGTGGTTCATTTTGCCTTGCGTGCGGTGGACGACGCAGGCCTGGTGTCCGACGTGTCCAACGATGCAGAGGGACGCACGGACGACTCCATTCCGCCGGCCCAGATTGTCGATCTGGCGGTTACTTCGGAAGGGGCGGACTCGGTGAGTTTGAGTTGGACTGCTCCGGCGGACGATGATTCGGATGTCACTTCGGGGTCTGTGGCTGCCTACGATCTGCGGTATGCAGCGACCTCCATTGATGATCAGGCTGCCTTTGACGCCGCGGTGTCGGTGACGGGGCCTACGGTGCTGGTGCTTCCTGCGGAGGAGCAAACCGCGGATCTTTCGAGTCTGCCTGTCGGCCAAGGGTATTTCGCGGTGGTGGCTCTGGATAACCGGGATAACCCGTCTGAGGTTTCTAACTCGGTGATCGCTTGCGCGGGCTGTCCACAGATTCATAGCGTGGCACCGGCTTCCCTGCCGGTGGGTGGCATATTAATCGTCGAAGGATTGGATTTCGGTACCAACCTGCCCATTGTAGAGCTGGGTGGTGTGGTCGCACAGGTCATCACCTGGTCGGATGAGATTCTGCGGGTGGAGGTGCCCACCCTGGTGGGTGGCTTGGGTCCCTTGGATTTGCAGGTGACGACAGAATCGGGTTTGCCTTCAGGGCTTTTCGTGGCTCAGTTTACTTTGAGCCCTTATGTGGAATCCCTGCAATTGGATACCGGAATCGTGACTCTTTCGGGAAGCGGTTTTGGTCTTGCTCAAGGCACTTCGACCCTGATCTTCGAGGGTTCGGCCGCGACGCCTACGGCAGACACTTGGTCGGATACGCTCATCACGCTGGCCTTGCCGGGCGATGCGATTTCCGGGCCGGTACAGGTTGTGGTGGATGGTGAGGTCTCCAACGGACTGGAGCTCATCGTTCCAGGCTTGGAACGATCCTGGGATGGGCTGCCGCAGGATTGGCGTCCAGGGAGTGATACGCCTTTGCACTGTCATGCTTCGGCGAACCTTGCGGGTCAGGCTTTGGTGGCTTGGACGGAAGTGGTCAGTACCAACCGGGAAATCGTTGCCCAGTACTTCGACGGAAGCGCCTGGGGTACGGCCGCGAGAATCAACGGAGGCGTCGATTTGGGCGATCACTCGGTCGAGGTCATCACGGACGGCGCGGGAGATTTTCATGTGGCCTGGACCGAGGCCGCGGGCATTTTGCGCTGCAGGCACTTCATCGACGGCGCAGCGCAGGGTATTGAGATCATCAGCACAGGCGCGGCCGGTACACAGATTGCCTTTGGCCAGTTGCCGGACGGCAACTTGATTGCAGCCTGGGCTTCAGTCGATGGCACAAGCCTCATGGTCAACATTCAGGATGCAGGGAGTTTTAATTCAGCTTCCGCCACGGAAGTGGCGGGTGGCCTGACCGAATTGAGCCATCTTAGCGCTTTTGTAGATGGAGCAGGATATTTCCATCTGGTGTATTCAGCATCTGGCGCGTTGAGTCACCTCTTTTTTGACGGGGTGACCTGGTGGGATGGTGGACAGGTTTCGACAATCACAGCCACTGCGGGACTTGTACAAATGGATTTGGTTGCGGATTCCAAGGGCTATTTGCACTTGGCCTGGTGGGATGACGGGGGATTGCTTTATGCGTCATGGGATGGTGCGGATTGGACTCCTGTGAGTTTGGCCGCTGCTTCGGTGGGTCGACCGGCTTTGTTTGTCGACAATGGAGATGGCGTGCATGCTGTCTATAGCGAGGTGGGCACCAACACGGATGTGGTGCATCAGGTGCTGGACCCCATGGGCACCTGGTCGGCGAGTAGCAATCTGAGTCTCAGCGCCGCGGCTTCTCTGGAGCCCGCCCTGGTGGTCCTGCCCGACTTGCGGCGTTTGGTTTTCTGGACAGAAGGCGGCGTTTTGTTGGCGAACTTCTGGGATTGATCTTCAGCATGTCCAAAAATAAGAACATCTGGCACAAGCATATCTGGTCCCTTGTGGCCATGGTCCTTTTTCTTGCATCCGCATGCACCAAACCGCTGATTCCGCCCAAGGAGCGCAGCCTGGCCGAGGCCCGACAGAAGGTTTTGGCCCTTTTTAGCCAATTGGACGGTTTCGAGATGGAAAAGCAAAGGGAGGTCGGCTTGCTTGGCCGGGCGGCGGTGCGCATGGAGGCCCATTGGAATCATGCCGGACAAATGCGGCGAGGCATCATTTATGTGGTGGATCATCCCAAGCTGTTCAACGTGATTCACTACACCGCGCCTGACGACAACAACCTCTTCGAGGCTGGATACCCGGCCTTTCAGACCATGCTCAAGGATTTGGAGATTATGGATGGCGTCGGTACGCTGACCGTGACTGAGCATGAGGGTCACAAGCTCATGCGCTCACCTGATCTGCAACTGGCCATTCGCTATCCCAATGACTGGGTTTACAGTCTCGACGAGCTTAATCGAGCGGTGGTTTTCAGTGGTCCAAGGGAAGAACCCACCTGGTTGACCACGGTTAGTTTTTCCATCATCGATAAGTGGGCAGATAGCTCTTCATAGTGTAGTCGAGCTGAGTTTTCCTTGACGGCCTCTTTCCGGCCGTGCCATGATTTGCTCCAAATCCGTGAGATATTTGTTGATTCTGGCTTTGCATCTTTCGTGAGGTGTGATCATGAGTGAGCCCAGTAAAGAATTCAAACCCTACGTTCCGGTCGAGACCAATATGAAGGAATTGACCTTCAAGGCCGTGTTCTTAGGCATCATCATGGCGATTGTCCTGGGTGCGGCCAATGCATACCTGGGTCTCAAGGCAGGCATGACCGTGGCCGCGACTTTTCCGGCGGCCGTTATCGCCATGGCGGTTTTGCGGGCCTTCAAAGGCACTGTTTTGGAAGAGAACATTGCCAGGACCACCGGGGCCGTGGGTGAGGCCTTGGCAGCGGGGGCCATTTTCACCATCCCGGCCTTCATCATGTCCGGTGTCTGGGACGATTTCGATTATTTGACCTCCACGGCCCTGCTTTTGGTGGGTGGTGTGCTCGGTGTCTTTTTTGTTATTTTGCTCAGGCGCACTTTCATGGAAGATCAGTCTTTGCCTTTTCCGGAGAGTCAGGCTTGCACTGAAATCGTCAAGGCCGGGCAGAGAGGGTCCTCCGGGGCCGGGCAGGTCTTTGTGGCCATGGGCATCGCCGCGGTTATCGAGTTTTTCAAGAACGCCAACGGCATTCAGATCATCAAAGAGAACGTGCGCGGTGTTTTCGGGGTGGGCAATAGCGCCTTTCCCGTGGTCAGCCCGGTCTCCAGCCCAGCCTTCATGGGCGTGGGTTTCATCATCGGTCCGCGTCTGAGCGCCATCACGGCGGCCGGCGGCGTTTTTGGTTGGTTGTTCTTGATGCCACTGCTGCTTTTCATCATGGCGCTTACGGATTCGAGTTTCGCGGACAAGCTTATCTCTTTGGTGAGTTCGGGCAATTACGGCGTGCTTTACGACGGCGACAAGGCTTTGGGCTTCATCGGCTTCAAAAGCCTTTACGGAGACAACATCAAGTTGGTGGCCATCGGGGCGATGATCGTGGGGGCCTTTTATACCTTGTTCAGTATGCGCAACAGCCTCATCGCCGGCATCAGTCGTTCCGTCAAGAGCATCGGCGGCGGTGGTAACGCGGATGAGAAGCGCACGGACAAGGACATCAATTTCAAGGTCGTGCTCATCGCCATCGGCGTGCTGCTGATGGCGATGCTGGGTTTGTATTACTACCTCTGCCAAAATTTGGGCATTTCCATCATCACCATGGTGGTGATGGCCATCGCCGGTTTTTTGTTTGCCGCCGTGGCCGGCTATTTGGTGTCCATCATCGGCTCCTCTTCCAATCCCATTTCCGGTCTGACTCTGTCGACGCTTCTTTTGGCGGCGGGTTTGTTGGTGCTTTTGGGCATGGGCGGCGAGCGGGGCAGTGAGGGCTGGACGGCCGGCGTATTGGCCGTCTTGGGCGTTGCCACCATCGTTTGCTGTGTGGCCGGTGTGGCCGGCGACATGATTCAGGATTGGAAGGTGGGTTACAACCTGGGCGGGACGCCTTGGCGCATGGAGGTCGGCGGGCTCATCGGTGTGGTGGCCGCGGCGCTGGTCCTGGTGCTGCCCATCATGTTGCTTCATAAGTTCGGCGGCGGCATCGGTTCGGATGCCTTACCGGCACCCCAGGCCGGCTTGATGGCCACCATGGCCGACGGCATCATCAGCGGCGAGATGGCCTGGGAGCTGATCATCATCGGTATGTTCTTCGCGCTGGCTTTGATTCTGATCAAGAGCCCTTCGCCCATGCTCATCGCCGTGGGCATGTATTTGCCCTTCCAAACTGTGTTGGCCATTTTCATGGGCGGTCTGGTCAAGTGGGCTTTGGACGCCGTCGTGAAAAGGCGCACGGGTGGAGACAAAAAGAAAGCAGAGGCTGTCGAGAATCGGGGCTTGTTGGTCGCCTCCGGGCTTGTGGCCGGCGAGGCGCTCATCGGCATCATCCTGGCCGCGGTGGTGGCCTTGAATGTGAAGTTCTTCTGCACCGAGGATTACCAGGGCAAGGTGCAGCAGGCAGCCTTGACCGTCGTCCAGGTTGAAAAGGTCGTGGGCGTCGAGGGCTCGCTCGAGGAACGGGCCGAAAAATTCGTATCTGATCCGGCCAAGCTGGCCGCGGTGACTGTTTTGCGCGATCTCAAAGGTCCGGAGTTGAAAGACCAGGTCAAAGGCAAGATGGCGGTGGCCGAGACCATCGGGGGCACCAAGTGCATGGGGACCACGCCGGGTTGGTTCGAAAACTACTGGCTGGGCTTTCTCGTGATTCTCGGGCTCGGTTTCTACATCGTGCGGACCTCCTTGCAGGCATTGAAGGAAGAAGATTCCGGCGACGATCCGGACGAGCCTGACTCCTCGGATACGCCCGATACGCAGGATAAAAAAGATGAAGCCCCAGCCTCAGCGTAACCTCTGGGAGCTCATGCCTCGTCGCATGTTCGAGCATCGAATCAGCGACGAGGGCCTGGCCTCCATTCAGGTCCCTCGCTTTCGTGCGCGTTGGATGGGCTGGCTGCAAAGACGGCTCAGAAAGCCCCACGTCCAGCTTCTTTTAGACGAGCTGGGCACGGCGGTCTGGTTGGCATGCGACGGCGAGCGCAACATGGCTCAAATCGCAAACGAACTGGAAGCACGCTTCGGCACCGAACAAGAAGTCTTAGCCGAGCGCCTCGGCTTGGTCATCCAGCACCTGGATCGCGGCGGATTGATTTCCTGCGAATCGTCTCAGGGGATAGAGCAGTAACCGGTGTTGGTGTTGCAGGTCATGTCGAAAAGACAGTCACCGTCTTCTGTGCATGCATCTTCTAAATGCTCAGCCTGACATGTCAGCTTGGCGAGGTCAGTGGAGTCTTGGGCGCAGGCGGTCTCATCGGCAAGACAAGCTTGAGCGGATTGCTCCAATAGCCCTTCGCAGTTGACGGGATTCATGGCGGGTGCGCTAAGGCAGTCGCCGCTTTCCGGGTCAAGTACAAGCCCCTGATTCAGGCAGTCGCAGTAATTGCAGTCCTCTGCCTGGTCCGTACAGAAATTCGCTTGAGCTGCGGCGAAGACCTCACTGGCCTCTTTGCAGGGATCGGCATCTTCGCCGCCGCAAGCCCCAGCCAAGGTGGAGACAGCCAGCAACAGACCAAGGAACTTGGTGGTCCCATTCATGTGTTTCCTCCTAAAAAAAAACCCGCGACCCAAAGGGCCACGGGTTTTCGGTCATTCTAAAAAACCTGCTTACATTGCGCAGTAACCGGTGGTCGTGTTGCAGGTCATGTCGAGGACGCAGTCGGCGTCTGCGGTGCACGTGTCCATCATGTGCTCAGCCTGGCAAGCCATCTGCATCGCGTCGGAGGCAGAGGCCTTGCAGGCTGCTTCGTCGGCCAGGCAAGCCTGGGCACCGGTCAAAGCGTCGCCTTCGCAGACCACTTCTTCGCCACCGGTGGTGGTGGGATCTTCGCACTCACCGTCGGCATTGACGACCTGGCCGGCGTTGTAGCATTCGCAGAATACGCAGTCAGCGGAATTGGCGCTGCAGTACTCATCCATGCCCGAGACGAACACGTCGGCGGCTTTGTCACAGTCGTTGCCGGAGCTTCCACAGCCGATCATCATGCCCAATGCTGCAAACACTGCCAGAACCAATACGATTTTCTTCATTTTTACTTCCTCCCTTTCGTGATTTTCCTGCTTACAGTTTCGAGTTTATGTTTGCCTTCCAATCATGTCCCTTTTCTCGCTTAACACGCCGCACACACTGACGGATATGCCGCATTATGTCAAGAAAATTTCATCATGTTGCATCGTTCTAAAGCCTTCCAAGTCATTGGTGACACGGTTTTCGACGTTCGGCATCGGACTGTATTCAAAAAAAATCTTTCCTGGCGATATTTGTAGAGTTTCCTTGACATGCCTTTGGGATCTTGGTACCAAACATGCCGCTCGACGCGGCGGCGGTCGGGTGATTGTTTAGGGCCGCTAGCTCAGTTGGTAGAGCATCAGACTTTTAATCTGAGGGTCCAGGGTTCGATCCCCTGGCGGCTCATTGAAATCAGGTCCCCATCGTCTAGCCTGGTCTAGGACACCGGCCTTTCACGCCGGCGACAGGGGTTCAAATCCCCTTGGGGACAGTTTTTTTTTCTTGCCTTGCGCCAACCCTGGCGCATTGGGCGGTGCCCTATCCGGGGTCTAAGGGGCATCCGGACAAGCGAGGGCGCATGTCACTTGAAGAAGACATTCTGAGCATCAAAAAAGAAGTCATCAAGTCACACAACCTGACCATCAAGACCGACAACCTGGTCAAGAGCCTTTCTGCTGAAATTCGCCAAATACAGAAAAAACAAGAAGGTTATGAACGCAAGTACTGGTTCAACTCGGCTTGGGCCTATGTCATTTTCGCGGCCTTGGCCTTTTCCGGTGTTTACATTGCCTTTGACGCCAAAGTCTCCGCTGTTAATCACGAGAAAGAGGAATTGGAGCGGAAGCTAAGCGAGGCACAGCAGAATTCTACCGAAATTCAGAAAAAGCTTTCCACGCGCAGCCAGCAGGAAAAAATAGTTGAGAATCTCTTGCGCATGAAGCGTGAGAATCGATCGGATGAGGCGCTCAAGATCGCCGAAGGCCTGGATGCCAATCGCTTGTCTCCCGTCTTGTCGCGTTTGGTCACCCGAGAGACCGAGGATCTCAGGCAGGAATTGGGTCAGGCCTTGTTTGAGTCAGGCAGGGATCTCATCAAGCGTGGGCATCTCAAGCGTGGACTCCAGGCATTGGACAAGGCATTGGCGGTCAAACCACCGGTCGAGATTCTGGCGAAGATACAGCATGAGCGAGGTGAGCTCTTCCTCAAGCTGAACAAGAGTGCCCAGGGTGCCGCTGCCCTCCTGGGGGCCGTGGAAGCTGCGCCCAAGGCAGACTGGGCCGATAACGCCCTCTATTTGGCCGGCGGTAGCCTGGAGACATCAGGGGACGTACCTCGCGCCTTGCTTGTTTATCGAAGGTTTCTGATCGAGTATCCGAGTTCTCGTTATGCTTCGGCGGTTCGAAGACGGGTGGCCAGGCTGGATCGCAACAAAGGCAAGTCGACCGAAACCAAGCCCAAGCCAGAACCCAAGCCCAAGCCCAAGCCCGAACCCAAGCCCAAGCCCGAACCCAAGCCCAAGCCCGAACCCAAGCCCGAACCCAAGCCCGAACCCAGGCCCAAGCCCGAACCCAAGCCGTCGCCGAGTGCGGACACAGGGACTTCCCCCGCCGCCAAGCCCAGCGAATAGAGTCTTATTGTTGTTGGTCGGGAGGGGTGCCGTGGCCTTCTACGAGGACTTGTGCCCTTTTCATTAGCTCGTGCATGTCGCGCAAAGTACGTCCGTTTTCCATCGCATAACGTCGAGTCAAGCGTTGGTGCTGCTTCTGCATGTGGTCTAGTCGTCTGTAGAAATCCGCCATGGCACCCAGGGCAGGATGACCCGAATAGGCGTTTTCGTTGAGTCGGCAGGTCATGCCCAGTTTGTCCAGTCGTTTTCGCCAGGGGCCGGCCCATGCCTTGTAGTCCCCCAGGAATTTATCCCGGTCCAGCTCGGGATTGAACATGGCCTGAACTTGAGCGGACTCTTCTTGGGTCAAGCGCTTCAAGGCGTCCAGGCAATTGCCCAGATCCTGGGTGTCGAGATCAGCCAAACGTGCCGGTCGGGTTACGGGGATGTCCAGCTCCGGATACTGATTTTCCAAGTTGGTGACGATTCCAATGAAGGTGCAGACCGCGACGAATCCCATGAACAGGATGAAGACGATGTAGACCGTCCAGCGGAAAGATCGAAGAAAGGACTGCCGAGCCGCCTTGCGCGCGAGTCGTCGTTCGGCGCGTTTGGCGATTCTTGCCTTTTTCGCCTCTTTGGTCTGTTTGGTTTTGTTTGAGTCCACGAAGGAACGCTAACAAAGGTCTTAAGTTTTCACAAGGCTCTGGTGCCATTGTGCTAGAATGAGATTCAAGTCATGCGGGGCAGGAAGGCAGCAGCTTTGAATCGACCCAATGTTCATTATCATGTACTCATCGGCCCATTTTTTGCCCTTACATTTTTTGCGGCATGCAGCGGCACCCATGCGCCAGGTTCCGAGGGCGGTGACTGCTATCCGGACGGGAGCTGTGATCTTGGCTTGATTTGTCGGTCGGGAAGCTGTGAAGTCTGGGTGCCTGATGACGCCGGCGTGGACGCTGGAGACGCGGGGGAGGACGGGGCGACCGGCGGTGATGATGGGGGCATGGGTGGCGATGACGCGGCGAGCGGCGGCGATGATGGCGGCCTTGGCGGCGATGATGGCGGCCTTGGGGGCGATGACGGAGGTCTTCCTGAGTGCGTCCTTGATCCGGTGACGGGCCAGCATCCCTGGGACTATCTTTACGAGGGACTGGAAGATCTACAGGATCAATTCTTGCGGGACGAGCTCCTCGATCTGGTCTTGGGCCACAATTCCCTGGGTTACGACAACGCCAGGGCGGTCATGTTTGGTGATCTGGATAATGTGTCCGGTCGAGTCCAATGCGCCTACACGGGGCAGTGGGTCACCACCAGCGGTATCCCGCCCGGCGATGTCATGAATGCCGAGCACACCTGGTGTCAGAGTTGGGGTGCCGACGTGGAGCCCAATCGCAGTGACTTGCACCACCTCTTTCCGGTCATCGCAACGATCAACAGCCGGCGCAACGACTATCACTTCGGCATTGTCGTGAATGCCACCTGGTCCGACCCGAGCGGCTGCGCCTTTGGTACGGACGATTCTTTCCGTTGGGTCTTTGAGCCCCGGGACGAACACAAGGGAGACTGCGCGAGGGCCATGTTCTATTATGCGCTTCGCTACGAAGTGAACATCATGGCTTTCGAAGAAGAAGTATTAAGGTATTGGCACTGCATGGATCCACCCGACGCATGGGAAGCCAGTCGCAACGACGGCGTCGAGGACCGTCAGAACAATCGCAATCCCTTCGTAGACCGACCGGATTTTGCTGAATCGATCACTGACTTTTAGTTTCGCCAAGCCGAAGCGCCAGCCATTCAAGAATTTCGTTCATTAGATGGGCCTGATGGGCCTGCTGATTGAAATGGTGTCCCTCCGCGGGATAGCTCACGAAGCGCACGGGGGCCCCAGCGTCCTTCAGTGCCCGAACCCATTCTTTGGCCTGAGACAAGGGGGTGCGCTGGTCGGCCTGGCCGTGAACCACCAGGATGGGGGTTTTTACCTGGTGGGCGAAAAAAACCGGAGATCGTTTTCGCAAGAGATCCGGTTGCTGATATGGCGCGAGACGAAACTGGTCGGGCAGAAAGGGCGGGATGTCGCTGGTGCCGTGCATGGATAAGAGATTGGTCACCACGGCACCGGCCACGGCCGCCTTGAATCGTTGTGTCCGGGTAACGACCCAGCTGGTCATATAACCGCCATAGGACCAACCCATGATCGCCAAGCGATTCGGATCGGCAAGGCCTGCTTCAATCAAATTGTCGACGCCGGCCATCAGATCGTCGAAGTCCGCGCCACCCCAATCAGCGCGTGCCGCCTGCGCGAAGGCATCCCCACGCCCGGTGCTCCCGCGAGGATTGGGCAAGAGAACGCGATAGCCGTGTGCCGCCAGCAATTGGGCCGGTTCGTGCCAAGTGCCCAGCCAGCCGGACCACCACTGCCACTGCGGGCCTCCGTGGATCATCAGCACCGTGGGCAAAGGCCCCTTCGGTGAGTCGGGTGGGTTGACCAACACGCCCTCGATGCGCATGCCGTCCACTGCTGTCCAGGATCGGGGCTCTACTCTTCCGAGGGTTAGTTTCTCAAGGGCCTCGTGGTGCCGGGTCACGCGTCTTGGAGCCAAGGGCTTCCGGCCTGCGGCCATCACATAGACTTCGGGCGGATGCCTCGTGTGTTCGGCAAGCAGGGCGAGCCAGCGTCCGTCGGCGCTGCGACTCAGGCCGGGAACCCCCCATGCCTTCAGGGGCAGGCGGTTCCAGATTTGCGTTTTGGCTTTGCCCTTTTTTGGTTTCTGGGCCGGCATGCTGCCGACAAAGCCAAGCAGGCCTTGATGACCCCACACGATGAGCTTGTCGCCGTCGCCATGCCAAACGAAATCCCAGACCGTGAGCTCTTCTTCGGCACCTGGTTCGAAGATCGCGCCACCCGCGGCAGACACAACGGCCGGTCGAGGTACTCGGGCACCTGGAGGGGACAGAAAAGCGATGCGCTTACCTTTCGGGGACCAGACTACTTTGGAGCTGCCGCAGCCCTTGGCCAAGGTGACCTGTTTTTTCGTGCTCAAATCCAAGGTCTGCAGGTCCGCCTGCCAATAGCCCGCGCCGAGGCCGGGCTCGGAGGCGGTGAACATGGCCAATTGCTTTCCGGAGGGAGACCAGGCGAAGTCGAATACGCTCAAGTTTTCAGGCGAGCCTATTTCGGTTCGCTTTGACTCCAGGTTCAGCAGCCAGAGCCGGCGATGGCACAGGGTCTCATGTGCCTGCGCCTCATGGGGCTTTCGCTGACAGGCCGGGCTCTCGTCATGCTGGGCGACGTAGGCGATCTGTTTGCCGTCCGGAGACCAGGCGAAGTCCAAAATATTCACTTCGGCTGGGGTCAAGGGGAGGGATTCGCCTCCGTTCATGGGCAGCACAAAGATCTGCGTGTGTTCCGCGGGCTTTCGCTTCGATAAGAAAGCGATGGATTTGCCGTCGGGACTCCATCGCGGGTGATGATCCGCGGCAGGATTTTGTGTGAGACGTCTGCTGGTGCCGCCCGCC
>JAUVAM010000580.1 GCA_030591745.1 Deltaproteobacteria bacterium | reverse complement strand
GTTACGATCCCGCAAACACTACGATATTGGACCCGCTGCTCCTTTGCCCGAGTAACTACGAAGAGGGCCTTTACAACTTCATCGCCGATGTGCAATGCGACGCCCGAGGCCAGGTCATGGCGGCCTGTTTCGGCAGCGACGAGATCGCCTGGTTTGAGAGCGAAGCGCAGGATATCACACGAGTCCTCGTCGGAGACGGGCCCACCAGCCTGCTGCTGATTGATCGATGAGGAATCTTGCACCGAACCTTACGAAGCGCCTGGCACCTGTGTATGTCCTTGGTTACTTGGGGTTAATGTCTTCGGCTGGGGCTGGGGAGGCCGAGGCTCCCTTGGGTTGGCTGGGGACGGCCAGGCTTGAAGGGGCACCTGCGCGGATCGTTTCCCTGGCACCGAACCTGACCGAGATGGTTTTTGCCTTGGGCCAGGGAAAGCGAGTCGTCGCGGTAAGCCGTTTTGATGATTTTCCTCCGGAAGTCAAGACCTTGCCCAAGGTTGGGGGCTTTGTGGATCCGAGCCTGGAGGGCATTTTGGCCGTCAAGCCGGACCTGGTGCTTTGCGTACCCAACGCGGGCAATGAATCGGCTATGCGGGTTTTGGCCGAGCGCCTGGATGTGCCGGTTTTGGTGATGCCGGCCTATTCCTTGAATGACGTGTTCAGCTCATTGCGGAAATTGGGAGGTTTGCTCGGCGCCAAGGCCCAGGCGCGAGCACTGGAGGCGAGCATGCGTCGGCGCATTAAGCAAGTGCAGGCGAGAGTGAAAGGCCATGCTCGACCTCGGGTGTTGGTGGTATATGGGCACCAGCCCCTGGTGGTGGCGGGCCCCGGCACTTTTGCCGACAGCATGCTTCGGCTGGCGGGCGGGCAAAACGCCCTGACAAAGTCGGCCCTGCGCTATCCGTCCCTGCCCATGGAGGCCGTGATCAAGCTTGCACCCGAAGTGATCGTGGACGCCTCCATGGCGGGCGAAGGCGCGGAAAGCCGAAAGGATCTGGCCGGTGTTTTTTGGGATCGCTGGCAAGTCTTGCCGGCGGTGCGCGACGGCAGGGTGCATTTGTTCAACTCAGGCCTGTGGTTCAGGCCGGGGCCCCGCGTCGTCGATGGGCTGGAGATGCTGGAGGGCTTGCTTCATCCGCGCAAGCCCTAGGGGCCCCGCCTGGCGTTTTTGCTCTACTTCTTGTCTTCAAATTCGCCATTGTCTTCTGTTACGATTTTGCCTTCCGTGACCGAGCCATGAGCGGTGATTTCCGCGTTGTCACAGGCGAAGACGGCTCCCTTTTTTCCTATGATCGTGGAGTCTTTCAGCGTCACTTCGGCGTTGCCGCTGGCCCGGATTGCATAACCCGTCACCTCGATGTAGCTGTCGATGAGGGTCAATTCGCAATTTCCCGCCACCTTGAGGCCGTCGCCTGATTTGGCCACAATGTAAAGATTCCTTAGCGTTTTCTCTTCGTTGCCGTCGCACTTCAGGGTAACGGGCTTGGATTCCGACAACTTGACCTTGGTGGCGCGGCGGCCGATGGCGATGCTGACTTTTCCATTTTTTACTTCCAAACGGGCGTCACCGGTCTTAACTGAAACACCCTTGGTTCCGGCTTTCAGCTTCACACTGCCGGACTCATCCTCTACCTCCAACTCCACGGTTTGTGCCTGTGCGAAAAAAGGCACGCCTACAGCCACCACCAAGATCAGTCCAAAGAGGTTCAGGGTGCGCATGTTTTCTCCGATTCTTGTAATTGACTTAGAAGATAGAATAACTGCCTACCGCATATCACCCAAGACGACCATCACCAAGGAAAGATTCATTGAGCCAAGCTCTGAATTAATGCCCAGGCTTCGGAGACATGCGAGGCCTCGGTGGTCCGGTGGCCAATGCTCATGCGGAGGCAGTAGTGCTCATTGAGGCGGGTGTGGGTCAGAAAAATCTGGCCCGTGCGATTCAGTTTATTTTCAAGCGAGGCGTTCAGCTCTTCCAGGCGTTTTTCGTCCTGCTCATCCTTGGGGTGCAGGCGGAAACAGACGGTCTGCAAGGGCGTAGGGGCCAGGCGCTCGAAGTTGGGATCGGCATCCACCCAGGCCGCGAAGTCCTGGGCAAGCGCCAGGTGTTTCCGCATCATGTCACGCAAGCCTTCGGCACCATAGGCCCGCAGCACGAACCACAACTTGAGCGCCCTGAATCGCCTGCCGAGTTGGATACCCCAATCCCGGTGGTTGCTCACCTCTTGATCGGCCTGGGTTTTCAGGTACTCGGGGTTGATGGCGAAGGTTTTGAGCAGCCATTGGGGATGACGCGTGAAATAAGCCGAGCAGTCGAAGTTGGTCAGCAACCACTTATGCGGGTTGAAGACATAAGAATCGGCGCGCTCCAGCCCTTCGAAGATCCAGGCCAACTCGGGCAAGAGCCCGGCCGATCCAGCGAGGGCCCCGTCCACGTGCATCCAGAGATCGTGGCGTTCGGCGATGTCGGCCAGGGGCCGCAAGGGATCGATGGCCGTGGAGGAGGTGGTGCCCAGGGTGGCCACCAGGCAAGTGGGCTGCAGGCCTCGCTCTTTGTCGGCCCTGATGCGCGCCTCGAGATCGCCGGGCTTCATGGCGAAGGCCTCGTCCACGTCGATGGGCACTACGTTTTTCTCTCCGTAGCCTGCGATTTTCGCGCCCTTGGTCACCGAACTGTGGGCCTCCGTAGAGCAATAGATGCGCAAAGACGCATCGTTGACAATGGCGGACGCTCCCTGGCGGTTGAAGGCTTGCTTGGTCGCCCGCTCTCTGGCGCAAAGCAAAGCGCAAAGTGTCGCCGTGGAAGCCGTGTCCTGGATGACGCCCTTGAAGGAGGCAGGCAGGCCGATGAGTTGTCGAAGCCAGTCCATGACCTGTTCTTCCAGCTCCGTGCTGGCTGGACAACTTTGCCAAACCATGCCGTTGACGCCGAGGGCGGCGGTGAGCAACTCGGCCAGAATGGAAGGAGGGGATTGGTTGGCTGGAAAGTAGGCAAAAAATCGTGGATGGTTCCAGTGGGTGACGGCCGGGAGAATCAGGCGATGAAAGTCTTCAATGATGCGACTCATGGGCTCGGCTTGTTCGGGTGCCTGATCAGGCAACTTTTGCCTCAAGTCACCAGGCTGCATGTCGGGTAGGACGGGCAGGGAATCAACGCCGCCGTCCAGATAGTCAGCGACCCAGTCAATCAGTTCGTGGCCGTGTTTGCGAAAATCCGAGGCGTCCATTGAGATCCTCCAGAGGGGCAAGAGCTTGACCCGGCAATGAATGACAGGTATAGATTGACCGATATGCCGGAGGTTTTCAAGTGAC
>JAUVAM010000122.1 GCA_030591745.1 Deltaproteobacteria bacterium | reverse complement strand
TGCACGGCCCCGAGCGTTGCCTCGCCGGTGCCGGCCACAAAGTCCAGCGACTGGGCGTGCTGCCCGATTCCCCGCCAGCGGTCAGCTGGCGAAGCGTCGGTCCGGAAGGACAAGCCTGGAACGTGCGCGCCAGTTTCTTAGGCCCCCAAGGCGAAAGTGCGGCAAGCCTCGGTGAAGTGGTCTGGCGATGGATGGGCGGTTTGCGCGGCAGCTGGACTCTCGCCGAACGCATCAGCCCCGAGAAATTCTGTCAGGCCCGACCTGATCGTTGTCAGGCCTTTGACGCAGCCCTGTTCGCGGCGCTTTAAAACCGCATTGAAGGAGAAACCATGAAAACGACGAAAATCTGTTATCTAGCCATCTTCCTGGGGCTCTTGCTTGCAGCCGCCGCGGTCCCTGCCCAAACACGACGTCCTCCAGCCCAGGCCGTCGACGCCGAACTGAGCGCGGCACTGGAAGCCGAGGTGGCGGGCATGAGAGTGCCTTTGCCCCTTTTGAAAACCGACATGGAGACATGGATCGATGGAGACGTGGCCACGGTCGTACTCAGACAGCAGTTTCAAAACCCTTACGCGCAGACCATGCACGCCCGATACATTTTCCCTTTGCCTCAAAACGCCGCCGTCTACGCCATGCGCTTTGAGACCTCGCGAGAAGTGGTCGAGGCTAAAATCCGCAAGAAGGAAGAAGCCGAGCAAGTCTTTGAAGAAGCCAAGGCCGAGGGCAAACAAGCAGCGCTTTTGACCCAGCACCGCCCCAATGTTTTCACGCAGCGCATCGCCAACCTGCCTGGCAACGATCGGATCACCGTGGAAGTTCGCTATGCCCATACGGTGCCCAAACGCGACGGCGCCTATCACTATCATTTTCCCATGGTGGTGGGCCCCCGCTACCTGCCTGCCGGGGCTCAAGGGCAAAACGAAGGCGAGCCCAGGCCCATCAAGATGGGTCAGTGGAACCTGCCGGCCAGCCCACCCCTGGCGGCTCCCGGGCATATCGATCCCGAACGGGTCGGTCTGATAGTTCACCTGGACGGCGGCATGCCCATCCAATGGGTCGACAGCCCTTCGCACGTCATCGACGTGCACGAGCCATCCCACTCAAAGCGCCTTATCAGACTTGCCTCAGGCCGCACCATCGACAACCAGGACTTCGAACTGCGCTACGGCCTTGGCGGCCAAAACCTGACCGCCGGGGTGACAAGCTGGGCCAAAGACGGACACGGGGTCTTGAGCCTGCAAATCGAACCCCCCGCAGGCAAGGCCGACCCGAACCGCATCCAGGCCCGCGAGTTAATTTTCGTCTTGGACTGTTCCGGCTCCATGCATGGTATGCCCTTGGACACATCCAAGCGCCTGATGCGTCAGGCCCTCAAAGGTCTGCGTCCGGATGATTTTTTCCGCATCGTGAGATTTTCCTCCGCCGCCGATGAGTTCTCGGCCAAGCCCCTTTCGGCCAACAAGGAAAACATCGAGAAGGGCATCCGCTATGTGGAGGGTCTTTATGGCAGCGGCGGCACGGAGATGAGCTCCGGCATTCGGGTCGCGCTCGATCCGGCCCCGGTCAAAGATGCTTTGCGCCTCGTGGTCTTTCTCACCGATGGCTACGTGGGCAACGACATGCACGTCCTCCGGCTGGTTCGCGAGCGCCTGGGCCAGGCCCGGCTTTTCTCGCTGGGCATCGGCAACGCGGTCAACCGCTATCTCCTGGAAGAAATGGCCCGGGCCGGCCGCGGTGTGGCGCGCTTTGTGCGCACGGACGAAACCCCCGAGCAGGCGGCGGATGATTTGCTGCGGCGCTTGGACGCGCCTTTCTTGACCGATCTGCAAATCGACTGGGGCCAGGCACCCGTGATCGAGCCCACGCCGGCCAAGTTGCCCGACCTTTTCTGGGGACAGCGCCTTCGGGTCCTGGCGAGCTACACCCGAGCGGGAAGCCTCAAGGTCACCCTGCATGGCAGGCTGCAAGGCAAGTCGATCCAGCTCCCATTGCAAATCGAACTACCCGAATCCGCCCCCCATTCACAGGCCTTGGATGTTCTCTGGGCCCGAAGCCTGGTGCACGACCGCATGCTCGACATGCAGTCTCCCGAGGCCAGCACGGAAGAACAAGACAAGCTGCAAACAGAAATCACCGAGCTGGGTCTGAAACACAAGGTGGTGACCCAATGGACCGCCTTCGTGGCCGTGGCCAAACAGAAAGTCGCCGCGGCCTCCACGAATACTGAGGCGGACGTGGCCGTGGCCCAGGTCAAAGATGTCTCGGGCCTGGCCTATCCGCAGGGCGGCGGCAGCTTCGGGGCAGCGCCGGAGCCCGCCGAATGGGCTGCTTTGGCCTTGCTTTTGGGCTTGGCCGGTTGGTTCATGAGCCGACGTCAGGCCCGCCAGTCATCTTGACACCGTGATACCGAGGATGCTCTCATGGCTTCAGTCCAACAACCCTGCCCACAGGAGTTCCCCGGCGTGCCCACCATCCTGGTAGTCGACGACGACGGCCATATCCGAGAAGTGGTCCGATATGCCCTGGAGAAAGCCGGTTACCGGGTTTTCGAGGCCAAGGACGGAGCCTGTGCCCTGGCCTTGGTCAAAGAGCAACCCATCGACCTGGTGGTCTTGGACGTCGTCATGCCCGAACAAGACGGCTTGGAGGTCTGTCGCCGCCTGCGCGCCGACGGTCAATTGCCGGTTGTCTTTTTGACCAGCCGGGACGAAGAGTTGGATCGCGTTTTGGGGCTGGAGTTGGGTGCGGACGACTACGTGACCAAACCCTTCAGCCCCCGGGAGTTGGTGGCTCGGGTCAAGGCCGTCTTGCGCCGCAGCCAGGGCGGACCACCCCAAGACACGGCTCAGGTCATTGAGCGAGGAAAGCTCCGGCTGGATTTGGACCGACACATCTGCACCTGGGCCGACAGAACAGTGGATCTGACCGTCAAGGAGTTTGGTTTGTTGCAGGCCCTGGCGGGCATGCCGGGCAAGGTCTACACCCGGGACGAATTGGTGGATCGCGCTTACGGCATGGGCCACGCCATCACCGATCGCACCATCGACTCTCACGTGCGACGCATCCGAAAAAAACTCAGCGACTCAGGTGCCGCCGATCCCATCGAAACGGTCTACGGCCTGGGCTACCGCTTGAAAGACTGAAAGACAACATGGGCGAAAAGATCAAGCAGGCTCAAGCCAGAAGTTTGAGTTCTCGCTGGCTGCTCTTGACGGTCAACGGGCTCGTCCTGCTCATCCCCGTATTGGCGCTGCTGGGCCTGAAGTTCACCCAGGTACAAAGCGTACGCGAGACCGAGGTCAAACTCATCGCCGAAAGCGTGCTCATCGCCGAAGCCTGGCGCGGCCATTGGCTCGAAGCCCGGGGCAAACAGTCGGACAAACCTGGCCGCATCCGCCCCGACCACGCCAAGGACGAACGCTACCACCCCATCAACCCCATGCTGGAGGGCGACTGGGAAGTGTCCGGTCCTGCGGCCGACCCGACCCGCTATGCCGAAGACCCACAAGGTCCAGCCTGGCGGGCCGGTAAAAGCATCAAGCCCCTGCTGGACAGAGCCAAGATCTTCAACTTGACTGCTGCTCGGGTTCTGAATGCCGAGGGTGCGGTGGTGGCCTCCACCGGCCTCTGGTGGGGCGCCTACCTGAATCACTTACCGGAGGTCAAAGCGGCCCTGGCGGGGCGCTACCAGGCCGTCGCCCGCCACCGCGTGAGCGACGAGCCCAAGCCGGCTTTTTCAAGCATCAGCCTCCGGGGGGATATCCGGGTTTTCACGGCCCTGCCCATCTTCTCCGACGGAGAGGTGGTGGGCGCCGTCTGGATGTCACGAACCTCCATGGACCCATTGAAAGCCGCCTGGTTTGCCCGCCGGCCCCTGTCGACGGCTTTTGTGGTCAGCTTGTTTTTGACGCTCCTGGTCAGCCTGCTGCTCAGCCGGCTCTTCACGCGACCCCTGCGTGCCATCACAAAAAGCGCCGACGCGATCGCCCGGGGCGAATCAGGCCGGGTCGAAAAACCCAAAGGACTGGTGCCCACGGAAATCCACAGCCTGGCCGAGGCCTTAGACACCATGACGCGCCAACTGTCGGATCGGGCTGAATACATCTCCGACTTCGCAGCCAACGTGAGCCACGAACTCAAGTCGCCCATCACCTCCATTCAAGGAGCTGCCGAACTACTCCGCGAAGAAGGCACGGACATGCCCGCCGAACAACGCGAACGCTTTCTGACCAACATCCTGGCCGACGCAAGCCGCATGGAGCGCCTGGTCGTGCGCCTGCTTGAGTTGGCCCGCATCCAAAGCGCGCCCGAGAACGCGGCATCCGTGGACATCAACACCATGTGCCATCGACTTGCCGAGGCCACCGAGGTCGAAGTCGAGTTGGACTTGGCTCAGGCCCCGGAAAAACTCTCCATCAATCCGGATCACCTGGAAGGCGCTTTGCGCAACCTCTTGGACAACGCGGCCAGACACGGTGCTGGTCAGCCGGTGAAACTCAAAGTCTCAAGCGAGACCGATGGTCGAGTGGCCTTCGCCGTGAGCGATCATGGTCCTGGCATCAGCCCGGCAAACCAAAAACGAATTTTTGACCGCTTCTTCACTACCGAAAGAGACAGGGGCGGCACCGGCCTCGGCTTGGCCATTGTGCAAGCGGTGGCCCGAACCCGTTCAGGCGACGTCCGCTTGGACACGGGCCCCGAAGGCAGCACCTTCACTTTGCTGGTTTGATGGTTTTTAGCTTGGGCGGGGGTCTGCGGTGCAAGGGCAAGAGACCGTCGACGCGAAAAAAAGCCCTGGCGTTATCCCGCAACAATCCTTTGGCCAGACGCTGGGCCTGCTCAAGATCCAATAGACCCTGACGCATGCGCCCGCTTAACACCTGGAACACCAAGTCCCGCATCATGCCGGCCTGAGCATAAGTCCACTCCACATGGATGGCGTCGCCGCCGAAGGCCAAAATCTTGTTACCGGGCACCAGGTCCAGCCATTCGTCCAAATAACGAGCGGCGTATGCAGGAGAAAGGCCCAAGAGCCAGCTCAAATCCAGGTAGGCGTTGGCGTGATTCTTCACCACCACGGCCAATTGCCCGCCGAAGGGATAACTCCCGTGCAACAAACAAAAATCCACTCCGGGAAATCGGTCAAAGAGGCCTGTGAGCAAAGCCGGGTTGGAACGCGCGACGGGTTTGCCCGAACCGGTCAAAAGTCCGGTGTGAATCTGCACGGGCAGTTTGTGCTTCTGACAAAGACCCAGCAAATGGAACATCATGAAATCCTGCAAAGGCCGCACCGCTTTGAGGGGAAAATCCTTATCCTTGTGCTCTTTGAGCATGGCGAAAACTTGCGCAGCCGCCGCCTTGCTGGCCGGACGATAGTCCAAGGGCCGGTGATAGCCCAAAGCCGACTTAACCGCCACCATGCGTCGGGCCAAACCGCCGGCAAAAGCCTTATCCAAGGCCTCTACGTAATCATCCAGGTCGCCAAGCTTTGCGCCCTGGGCTGATGCCATGCGCTGCATGTGGCCATAGTCGTGGACGTGCACGAACTCCTCGAAACGTTCCGCGTGCAAAAAGCGTCCCCCGGCGGGAGGCGACCTGGAGCCCATGTCCAGCACCACCCGCTCAATGCCGGCCTTCTTCAAGGCCTCATCGATGGCGTCTCCTTGCTTGTAGGCTTTGTTCATGCGCCGACTTAGAAGCTGAATGCTGTCCACATCAATGCGCGGCACCCCATAGAGGTCACGGGCCGCGATTTCCGCCAGACGAGCCGCGGCCGTGTTGCGGCTTGCCTCCCAGTATGGTGCAAAGAGACGAAAACGCTCCTTGGCCTCAAGCCCTGGCTGGATGGCCTGCTCGTAGAGCGCCATGGGCATGCCGGCCGAACGCATGGTATCGACCACGTAGGGCTCAAAGAGCAGGCGGAAATCCAGCCTGTCCCGACCTTGCAAGTCGGTGATCGGCGACAGGTGCTCATGGGTATCGAAGAGAGGGATGTCGTCTATGGTACGTCGCAAGGCATCCAAGCCTTCGGGCTCGGCGGCCGAGACCGGCACCACGGCGGCGATCCAAATCAGAATCAGGACACTTCGAAGCATCATTCCCTCCTCCTCAATCTACCTTGAAGGGACGAGCCTGAGGGTGATGCAGGACCAGCGCCGCCGTGGAATATTCAGGGATCATCTGATGGGTCTCTGACAGGCGAACACCGATGCGCTTGGGCCGCAACAACTCAAATACCCTTTCATGGGCGGCAAGGTCAGGACAGCAAGAATAACCAAACCCAAAACGGGCACCACGGTAGGCCTTGCGTGTACGATCCCGAGGGCTCAGGGGATGGTCCTCGCCAATCCCCAGGCCATGCCGCATCACCTCGTGGGCATATTCAGCCAGGGCTTCGGTTAACTCCACCGCCAAACCATGCAGCAAAAAATAATCCAAGTACTCGTTTTGGCGAAAACTTCACGCCCCCGCAAAGCCACGGCCCCACCCAGGGTGACCACGAAAAAACCCACGACGTCCGCATCGGGACGCACGAAATCGGCCAGGCAACGAGTGGGCGCCCGGTTGCGCCTCGGAAAGGCAAAGGCATGCGTTTGGCTTTCCCCTTTGACCCACAGGGTCTCGTTTTCGGCCCGGGCTTCATAAAAACCATAGACCATGCGAGGCGCGAAGAGTTCTTCTTCCTTACCAAGACGAATCAAGGCATCGAAGCGCGGCTCGGCCTCTTCTTTGATGATGCGCCGATGTTCGAAGGCCTGAAGCTGTCGTTGGCGGTAGCCCCAACGACTCCGGAACAAGGCCTCCTTGTTCACGTACTCCAATATCAAATCCAGGTTCAAATCCCTGGCCACCCGACTGCCCACGAAGGCCGGCTCGGGGGCTTCGACTTGATCGAGCCTGGTCGCCACGACAGGCTCGGCGTCCACCTCTTCCACTTGCGGGCGAGCAGGCTTCGCCTGCTCGGGCTCTTTGCCTGCCGCCAGAGCCTGCATGGCCTGGAGACCGGAGAAGGCATCGGCGCAATAGACCACCTGCCCTTCCGGGTACGCCCGGCGAAGACGCTCGCGAACAAAATCCCGGGTCAGGGCCGCACCGCCCACCAGCACAGGCAGGCGCAAGCCCGCGGCATGGAACTGGGCCAAATCCTCAGCCATGGCCTGTGATGAGCTGACCAACAAGCCGCTCAAACCCAGCACATCGGGTTTGTGCCTTGCCACCGCATCCAGGATACGCGAGGCAGGCACACGCACCCCCATGTTGACCACGTCAAAGCCGTTATTGGAGACGATGATGTCCACCAAGTTTTTGCCGATGTCATGCACATCGCCACGAACGGTGGCCAAAAGAAGTTTGTAACGCCTGCTCTCGCTACCGGCCGCAAAGTGGGGTTCCAGACTGTCCACAGCTCGCTTCATGGCCTCGGCGCTCTTGAGTACAAAGGGAAGCTGCAGTCGTCCCTCGACAAAGAGTTCGCCGACTCGTTGCATCGCAGGCACCAAGACATCGGCCACGATGGACTCGGCCGAACGCTCAGTCAAAAGCGCGTCCAAACGGGCAAAAATCAGACGCACCCGTCCTTGCAGCACACCTTGAAAAACAGCTTCCTCGTCGTTCCAGCTGTCTTCGGGTTTGACCGCCATGACCAGCTCATCGTCACGAGCAGCGAAGCGCAGAATGAATCGCTCCAGGGCCTGCCCATCGACATCCATGATCAAAGCCTCGGCAGCCAAGCGGTCCTCATCGGCCAATTGAGCCAGGGCTTGAATCTGACGGGGGTGCAGAATGGCGGCATCCAGGCCGGCCTCCACGGCCATATGCAAAAAGACCGAGTTCAGAACCCGGCGTGCGGGAAGACGCAAACCGTAACTCACATTGGACACACCCAGCACGCAGCCCACACCGGGCAATTCATGGTTGATGCGCCGAATGGCCTCAAGGGTGGCCTTGGCGGCCCCGCGCAGGCTGGGCTCGCCTGAAGCGATGGCGAAGGTCAAAGCATCAATGAACAGGTCTTGAGGCCGAAGGCCGTGCTCCCGGCAGACCAGTCGATGCAAACGCTTGGCTACGGTCAGCTTGCGCTCGACATCCATGGCCATGCCTTCTTCGTCGATGGTCAATGCAATGATGGCCGCCCCATGCCGTTTGGCCAACCGACAAACCGCGGCCGCTCGTTTGCCGCCATCCTCTAAGTGGATGGAGTTCAGCAGCACACGACCCGGGCTGAGCCGCAGCGCCGCCTCCATGACCTCGGGTGTTTCGGAATCAATGCACAGCGGCAAACGAGATCCCTG
>JAUVAM010000147.1 GCA_030591745.1 Deltaproteobacteria bacterium | reverse complement strand
GCCGCGTTGCGACTCAACTTGCCGCGCTTTGATCGAGGCACCCTCTATCCCCTGCGCAGCATTGAAGACTTCCGTCGCTGGGTGGGTGCCTGGCGACTGCGCATGCGTCTGCAGACCCTGCGGCAAGCCTGGGCCAAGTCCCATCGCCTCCAGGATCTTCACCAGGCAAGAAAAACCGACCCGGGGAGTCAACACAAACCCCTGAAGCGAAGAAAAAGAATCCCCCCCTGGACCCACTGGGTCATCGCCATCCTCTCGCTGAGCATCCTGGCTATGCTCACTTTTTTCTTCATGGCCGGGAACAGGTATCTGGACCAGTTCAAAGGCAAGCTCATGAAAATCGAATGCGCAGAAGACGGCACAGCCTGCGCCCTGTCGGTGGCCACCGGCCAGGCCGGCATGAAACGCTATAAAGAAGCCAAGGAATGCCCAAACGCCCCTGAAGGCTGGTGGAAACAGTGGCAGCATGGGCACATCGAGGCGGATGGCTTATTGCACTATTCACTAAGCTTTGCCAGGGGCGATCTGGACGCAAAGCGCTACCAGCCTTGCCTGGGCAAACCCATCGCCAAGCTGCCCTTCACACTGAGCCCTTTATGCGGTCTGCTGGATGAAGAAACACCAATCGACTAGAGTCAGACCGGCATGAACAAAACCCAATCCATCATCCTCGCCCTAATCCTCAGCCTGTCTTGGCTGCCTACTCAGTCCACTCAGGCCGCTGAAAAGGACCCAAAACCCACCAACATCCGACAAGTCAGTCCCGGCGTCTACCACATCCCCGAAAGCGAAGTCTTGCGTTTGCTCGGCAGCATGGCCTTCCTGTCCAAACAAGCCCGCCTGCGCCGCGTATTTCGCAACAAAGTGGTGGCCGGTTACCGCATCTACAAAATCAAAAAAGACTCAGTCTTCACCCGCGCCGGCCTCAAAAACAAAGACCTGCTAACCCACATCAACGACATTCCACTAAACAGCCCCAAACAAAAAACCCAACTACTCAAACTCCTGAACAAAACCAAAAAGTTCAAACTGCGCCTAAGCCGCAAAGGCAAAGCGCTCGTCCTCACCTACCTCCTGGAAACCCCCAAACCACCCCCCGCCAAGAAAGCGGCAAAAAAGTCCAAAAAGAAATAGACCCTGAAATCAGGCCCGCTGGGGTTCCGGCGGGCAGACCGTCAGCAGCGGATCATTCGACATCTGGTCGATCTGCACAATTTTGTGGTCTTGCGATTCCGCGAGCAATTTTTGGACCAGGTCGTGGTGGAGTCCGTGGCCTGCTTTGTGGGATTTGACTTTGGCCAGGAGGGGCTTGCCGAGTAAGGAGAGGTCGCCCAGTAAATCCAGTACTTTGTGCCTTGCGAATTCGTTGGCGAAGCGCAGTCCCTCGGGGTTGAGGACAGAGAAATCGTCGATGATGACGGCGTTTTCGAGCGAGGCACCTTTGGCCAGACCGGCTTTTCGTAAGCGCTCTTCGTCTTTTAGAAAGCCGAAGGTTCTTGCGGGGGCAAGCTCGCGGACGAAGTCATCTCGTCCGAACACAAAGGAAAACTGCTGTTCTTGCAGCATGACGTGTTCGAATTCCAAGTGGCCGTTCAATTCCAGGCCCGAAGCGGGTTCCAATCGAATCCAGCTATCGTCCCGATGGACTTCAACTGGATGCATCAGCTTGAAAAAATTCGCTGGGCTCAAAGAGGGCCTCAGCCCTGCATCGAGAAGGGCCTCGACGAAGGGGGCCGCGGAACCGTCCAGGATGGGCAGCTCGGACCCGTTGAGACGAATGACTGCGTCCCAGATGCCCAGTCCGGCCAAAGCGGCCAAAAGATGCTCCACCGTGAGCACCTCCGCCTTCCCTTGCCTCAGGCCGGTGCATTGTTGCCGATGATGAACCTGGGCGATGCCAGCTTTGATCTCAGGGCGGCCGGGTAAATCATCCCGAATGAAAACGCGTCCACGCCCTTGGGCCGCGGGTTCGATATCCAAAACCACCGCGGACCCCGTATGCAAACCGAAACCTTCCAAGTGAACGGTGCCGCGGAGCACCTGGCCTGCCGGGGGCGAAATTTTCACGAGCGCTCACCGAGTGCGTCGTAGCGCGCCTTGACGTCCTCAAAAGAATAGTGAATTTCCAAAATCTCGCCATAGATGGCTTGAGCCCTGGAAACATCCAGGCCCTCTCCCGTCCCTTCCAAAAACCGGGCATGATGGTAGAAAAACATCAGATTCTCTCGCGTCATCTCCAAATCCGCGGTGGCTCTGTCATGCATACGCTGCGCCATCTCGGCATCCCCCAAGGAGGAAAAAGCCCGGGCCAACAAACTGGCTATGCGCCGAGCATCCACGTGGTCTGGCTCGACCCGCTGCAAGAGATCGACGGCCCTGGCAAAGTCCTCCATTTCAAAATACATCTCACCCGCCAAGCTCCAATCCCCCGCCTGTTCAGCCACCTTTGCCGCGGCCACGCGGTCTCCCGCGGCCAATAACTGCTCCTGGGCGGAGCGAAGATCACCGGCCTCGACGAAAACGTCCGCAGCCTGGCCATGCAAACCCTGGCCCGCCAACAGGTTGGCCGCCTCGCCCAAATCGCCGGCGGCAAGACTGGCCCGAACCGCGCCGTCCAAGTCACCCATCTGTTGCATTTTTGCGGCGGCCTGGCTGAGTTGACCCGCGGCTTGCATGGCATTCGCGATCTCTTTGTCGTTCACTTTCTCGCCGGCCTCTCGAGCCTGATGGAGCAATTCAAGCCTGGCCTGCGGATCCTCGCAAACCTTCAATGCGCGACGAAAGCGCCCCGCGTCGGCGTAACATCGCATGGCTTGATCCAACTCACCGGCTTCTTCGAAACGACGGGCCGCACCCTCCGACTCACCCGAAGCCTCCAGCATCATCGCGGATTCGGACAAGCGACCCATCTTGCGTAACGACGCCGCACCCTCCAAAAGTTGCGCGGACTCATCATCCGTAAAGCCGGCATGGGTTTGATGGATCAAATTCAGCAGGGCCTCGACAAAGCGAGTCTTGTCCCCTAGCTCTCGAAAAAGTGTCGCCGACTTGGCGAACAAACCCGCCTCCCCGAAATAGACAGCGGCCTCCTCCTTCAAACCGGACTCCAGCAGGAGAGTAGCGCCATCCACAAGCCGCTCATCTTCTCTGCATCGACGAGCTGCGTCCAGGTGGCGCCCCAAGGCACAAAGCACCCGCACCACGCCATTTGAGTCTTTGGCCCGATCAAAATAGTCGCAGGCCTTATCCAAATCACCCAATTGCTCTGCCGCCCGAGCCGCAGCGGACCAGCGGTGCTCAAGCTCATAAATCTCCAGCGCTTTGCCGAATTTTCCCGCGCGTTCGTAAGCTTCGGCTGCCGACAGAGTCTCACCCTGGGCAGCAAAGGCCTTGGCTTGCTGCAGGTCCAGCGAACGATCCGCTCGAGGGCTCAAGGGGCGCCGCCAAGCAGCTCGAATCATGCCACGCAGGAACAAAAGGATAGTCAGGGCCAGCAAGCCCACCACCACCCATGCCAAGTTGTATTCGATCCAAACCGACTTGACCGAGGAAAACCAGCCTGCGCTCATCAGTTGCCGATACCATGTGAAATCCAGCAGTTGCTGATGGAGATCAAACGCAATCAAAATCCGCGTGTGCATCGGATCACCCTCTCGCTACCCGACTCATAGCAAACCCGCCTGCTTGCTGGTCTGCTCAAGGCCCAGGTGTTCGTACGCCCGCCGGGTGGCCACCCGGCCCCGAGGCGTGCGCTGCAAGAAACCTTCTTGTAGCAAGTAGGGTTCGTAGACGTCTTCCACCGTTTCCGACTCCTCCGCCACGGTGGCCGCAATGGTGTCGATGCCCACCGGGCCGCCATCAAAACGCTCGATGATAGCCCGCAATATCTGGTGGTCCATGCGGTCCAGCCCTTGAGAGTCCACCTCGAGTCGCTTGAGGGCTTCACGGGCCACGTCCAGACTCACCCGCCCATCGCCTAAGACCTGGGCGAAGTCCCTGATGCGTCGCAAAAGTCGGTTGGCGACCCGGGGTGTGCCGCGAGACCGCCGAGCTATCTCCAGGGCCGCATCCTCCTCCAGGTCCACCTCCAGGATACCGGCAGAACGTCGAAGGATCAGCCCCAGTTCTTCAGGGCCGTAATACTCAAGTCGGCACACCACGCCGAACCGGTCGCGCATGGGAGATGACAACAGGGCCGTCCGTGTCGTGGCACCCACCAAGGTAAATTGCGCCAGTTGCAACTTGAGATTCCTCGCACCAGGGCCCTCCCCAACCACGTAGTCGAAGTAAAAATCCTCCATGGCCGGGTAAAGGTTCTCCTCCACCACCGTGGGCAAGCGATGAATTTCGTCAATGAACAGCACATCCTTGTCCTGCAGGTTGGTCAGCATGCCCGCCAAGTCGCCCTTGCGCTCGATGGCGGGCCCCGAGGAGGTAACGATCTCCGCCTCCAACTCGTTGGCAATGACATGGGCCAAAGTCGTCTTCCCGAGACCCGGTGGGCCACACAACAACACATGGTCCAAGGACTCACCCCGTTGCTGCGCCGCCTGCACGAAGACCTTCAGGTTATCCGTGATCTTGGTCTGGCCCACATAGTCATCGAAACACTTGGGCCGAAGGCTGCGCTCAGTCCAATCATCCTCTGGACCGGCGTCCGGCGAAAGGGTTGGCGCGGCGCGGGCTTTTTGTATTTTCTTATCCAAAACTCAGTCCCTCAAAAGCTTGAGGGCCTCGGGAACCAGTTCGTCCAGCGTGGCGCCCTCGACCACTTTCTTCTTGAACCTGCCCACAACACGTTCAATTTCCACGGTCTTGAAGCCAAAGTTGGAGAGAGCCGAACGCAAATCCTTCAAGACCCTCCCTCCGTCATCGCCCCCTGAATCAGATGGCCGCGCCAAGCCCAAGAGTTTCTCCTTGAGCTCCAAGACCATCCGCTCAGCCTTCTTCTTGCCGATACCGGGCACCAGGCAAAGCCTGGCCAAATCTTCCTCACAGACAGCCCGAGCCAGTTCCCGAGGTTCGATACCGCTCAGGATGCCCATGGCCGCCTTGGGCCCCACGCCGTTCAATCCGATGAGGGACTCAAAGGCCTCCCGCTCTTCTTCGCCCAAAAAGCCAAAGAGCTGGATCATGTCCTCACGCACATGGGTGTGGATACGCAACGCGACATCAGAGCCCTCAGCGCCCAGTCCTTCCAATGAGTTTCTGGACATGCTGACCAAATAACCGACCCCGGCCACGTCCACGACCACCGTGTCGTCGCCTCGCTCGACCAACTGCCCCCGCAACATAGCGATCATGCCTGACCTCCACTCCACTGCAAGTGACACATGGCCACCGCCACGGCGTTGGTTGCATCCAGTTGCTCAGGCATTTTCCCAAGCAAGGCCTCCAAAACCAGGCGGACCTGTTGTTTGCTTGCAGCACCGGTGCCGGTGACGCTCTTCTTGATGCGCCGGGTCGCGTATTCCGAGACAGGAAGTCCGGCCTTACCGACCGCCGCCAATACCGCGCCGCGAGCCTGGCCAAGCACCATCACGGAGCGCATGTTCTTTCCACCGAAGACCTCTTCAACAGCCACCGTATCGGGCTGATATTCCGCCAACAAGGCCTCTATGCCCTTGGCAATTTCACCGAGTCGCAAAGCCAGGTTGCCCCGCTTGGTCCGGATCACTCCACTGGCAACAAGTCGAGGCTTTCGCCCCTCGTCGTCAAGCAAACCATACCCGGTGCATTGGGATCCGGGATCGATACCGAGCACAAGCACTGCGGCTCCAGGGTCACTCGGTCGGGAGGGAATCCTCGTCGATGTCACAATTGGCATACACGTTCTGGATGTCGTCGTGCTCTTCCAGGGCCTCGGCCAATTTGAGCACCAACTCCGCATCTCTGCCAGCCACGGCCACGGTGTTCTGCGGGATCTTATCTACTTTGGCCGACAACCAGGAAATGCCCGCGGCCTCCAGGGCGTCCCGAACTTCGGGGAATACCGAGGGATCCGTCGTGATCTCCCAACTCCCTTCCAGGTCCTGAATATCATCGGCACCGGCCTCTAAGGCCACTTCCATGAGTTGCTCCTCGCTGGCCGCTTCAGCGTCTAAGAGGATCACACCCTTGGTCTCGAACATCCAGCCAACCGAATTGGGCTCGCCCATGCTGCCGTTGCTTTTCGAAAAAATCTTTCTGATTTGGCCAATGGTGCGATTGCGATTGTCGGTGATGGCCTCAGCCAGAATGGCCACCCCACCAGGACCATAGCCCTCATAGGTGATTTCTTCGTAAGTCACGCCCTCCAGATCTCCCGTGCCCTTTTTGATGGCTCGCTCGATATTGCTGGCCGGCATGTTACCGTTTTTGGCCTCCGCGATGGCTGATCGCAGGCGAGGATTGAACTCGGGGTTGCCACCACCAAGCCGGGCCGCGATCGTGACCTCTTTGATCAGCCTGGTAAAAGCCTTGCCGCGTTTGGCATCCGCCGCCGCCTTTTTGTGCTTGATGGTGCTCCACTTGGAATGTCCGGACATGAAACCTCCTCATTCATTCGCACCCGATAAGAGGAATCAAGTACCACAAGAATGCTGCATTTTCAATCGATTTCAGCCATGTAGACCCTGGCCAGGCACCAAGATTTTTGACAAGTTTCCGCTACTCGAAGTAGCCTGCCCCCATGCCTTCCCTCGGAGAAATGTTAATTGCAGAAGCCATCTGCACCCCGCAGCAAATCGAAGAAGCCGTGCGCAACCAGGTCATCATGGGGGGCCGCCTGGGCACCAACCTGGTAAACTTGGGATTTGTCGACGAGGCCACCATCGCACGCTTGCTCGGCCAGCAACACAATCTGCCCAGCGTTTGTGGAGACGGTCTGAAACCGGACCCGGAAGCCCTGGCCTTGATGACGCCCCAATCCATCGAGCGGCTTGCCGTCATCCCCTTCGTAAAAGAATCCAAACGATTGCAAGTGCTGATCGTGGATCCATCGGACCTTGCCGCCCTGGACGAGTTGGCCTTCATCACCGGCCTCAAACCCAGCCCCATCGTCATCCCCGAGCTCCGCTTCTGGCAGCTTTTACACGAACTCTTTGCCATCGACCGCCATCTACGCGGCATCTCCGTACCACCTCCGCCGGACTATCTCTCTGCATCCTACGTCGAGCCCAAAATAGAGAGGACCAAGAAGCTCTCGGAAGACCTGATCAGCGAAGACCGCTTCGATCAACTCTACCAACGACGAGATGGCTTCCCTCAACTGGAGAAGGCAGCCAGCGGGCCCACGATCCCCCAACAAAAATCGACCCAACAAAAATCGACCCAGCAAGAAGAAGAGGAGCTACCCCTTCTGACGATGGATGATCTGGAGGAATGGGACGACGCCCTCGCTGATGACGACGCCCCCGTTGAAGCCCCCTCCCCTGAGCCAACACCACCAGAACCCACTACGCCCCAACGCATTGAGCGTCGCGTGTGGACCCCTTCAGAAGGCAACCTGGGTCGTCGGGCCGAGGATCGGCTCTTGTCTGAGGAAGCCGGCGCGCCACCTTCCCAGCCCCCAGCACCGATAGAAGACGGCGCACTGGATTTCGAAGAAGCCCAAGCCCTGATTGCCGAGGCCAAGGATCGACACGCCATCGCTCGCGGTGTTTTGCGTTATGCCCGCGCGACCTTCTCTCGCTGCATGGTCTTCACCGTGCACAGAGCCAGACCGGGCGATCCCGCCAGTGGTGCCTTCGCTCCGCAGCGGGCCGTGGCCCTGGGCTGGGACGCGCTGGGGGGCGAGATCGATCGCTGGTCCTTCCGTTCTCTCATG
>JAUVAM010000010.1 GCA_030591745.1 Deltaproteobacteria bacterium | reverse complement strand
GCCGTCTCGTCCCGGGTCAACCATTCCATGGCCGCATAGCAAGCGTCAGGATGCATGCTCTTGGCCGAGAGCATAATCGCCTCACTGCCCACAAAAGGCCGCGCGCGCACACCGCTGGCACCGATCTCGGGCAGCAAGGCCACGCCGAAGTTCACGCCTTTCGCGATCTCGCCACGGAACCAGGGCCCGTTGACAACCATGGCGGCTCGGCCCGAGTTGAACAAGGAGGTGACCTTGATGCTGGTCACGTCAGAGGGTGCAAGGCCTTTTTCCGTGACCAGACGATGAACGAAACGCAAGCTCTCGATGTTGCCGGGATGATCCAAAGTCAGATTCTGCTGATTGTCGAAAAGCTGGCCGCCGAAGCCGTAAAGCCAACTTGCGTGGAAGTATAAAGCCGAGTGCTCCCAGACCACCCCGTAGACGTGCTGGCCCGAAGCCGTTTTCTTGCCGGCGAAAGATTCGGCCATCGCCACCATCTCTTCGGTGGTCTGAGGCGCCTTGTCTATCATGTCCTTGTTGAAAAACAGGGCCGCCGACTTGAACGAGGTGGGCAGGCCATAGAGCTTGCGCCGATAACTCAAGGGATCGATGGTCTTTTTGAAAAAGCGCTCAAGCACCCCCGGTTTGACGTAAGCATCCAAAGGAGAAATGTGACCCGAATCGGCCCAACCCCCGATGCGATCGTGGGCCGCGATAAAGATGTCCGGTCCGTGACCGTGAGGGATGGCGCTGGTGATCTTGTCCAAAAAGGCGTCATAGGGCACGAAGGTAATCCCCAGACGCACCTCGGACTGGCTGGTGTTGAAGTTGTGAACCGTTTCCTCAAGTGCCTCGCGCTCCTGGGCCCGGTATGAATGCCACAACTCCACGTCTACGGCGGACAAGGCCAGCCCGGGCCACAAAAGCCCCATCAGGCAAAACAAATAACCGATGCTTGTCGCACGCATGGACTCTCCCCTTTTCACAAATAGGCCTCGCCACTGGCCTGGTCAAAGAGGTGGGCGTGCTCCAAATTGGGTTTGATCTTGACCTTTTGCCCCACGGTCACGCGACAATGTGCCTCCTCTCGCACCGTGATGGTCTCATCGCCGTAGCGCACGTAGAGATAAGTCTCTGAGCCCATGGGCTCGATGACCTCCACTGTGCCCACGAATCCATCCTTCGCCAAGGCTTCATCGGGCGGACCCTCGATCGCCTCGGCCTCTAAGTGCATGGGGCGTATCCCCAATTCCACGGCACCCGCCCGTCCCTCAAGCGCGCGCCGATGCGCCTCGGGCAGCAGCAGGGAAAAGCCATCGCCCTCCAGCCGCGGCGGATCTCCCGCCTCCAGGGTGCATTGCACGAAGTTCATGGCCGGTGAGCCGATGAAGCCCGCCACAAAGCGATTCTTTGGGTGCTCGTAGACCTCCAGGGGCGTGCCCACCTGCTGTACCCGTCCACCATCCATGATCACGATACGATCGGCCAGGGTCATGGCCTCGACTTGATCGTGGGTCACGTAGAGGATGGTGGTCCCGATGCTGCGATGCAGCTTGGATATCTCGGCCCGCATCTGCACCCGGAGCTTGGCGTCCAGGTTGCTCAAGGGCTCGTCGAAAAGAAAAACCTGGGGCTCACGCACAATGGCCCGCCCCATGGCCACCCGCTGTCTCTGGCCCCCGGACATATCTTTGGGTTTGCGCTTGAGCAGGTCCGTCAGGCCCAGGATTTTCGCGGTCCTTTCAACCCGTTTTTTGATCTCGTCCTTCTTCATGCCCCGCATCTTCAGGCCAAAGCTCATGTTGTCCGCCACGTTCATGTGGGGATACAGAGCGTAGGACTGGAAGACCATCGCGATGTCCCGATCCTTTGGGTGTACGTCGTTGACCCGCTTGCCACCGATGAAGAGATCCCCCGAAGTGATCTCTTCCAAGCCTGCCACCATGCGCAAGGTTGTGCTTTTGCCGCAACCGGAGGGTCCCACCAGAACCACAAGCTCTCCGTCGGCGATATCCAAATCGACATCGCGCACAACAAGCAGCTCACCGAACCGCTTGTTGAGCCCCTTCAGAACCACCTCTGCCATGGGCTGCCTCACGCTTGACTACAGGTTGTATATTCAAAGGAATCATGGGTATTTGAGCCAGACGACCCCGCTCGGAATCGTAGTCACCCAGATCCGCAACAGGACTCCCGTCGGGGTCCAAAACATCCAGCACCTGGGGATGTCCGCCACAGGGATTGCAACCAGAAATGTGGCAGGCCATGCCCCCGACCTCGTCCAGACGACACTCACCGCTCGCCGCATGCACCGGCATGGTCAAGGCCTCGGGGCGATTGCTTCCGTCCACCACCTCGAAACTGCCCACAAAACGCGTGGCGGTAACAGCCACGGCCACCGCCACGGGCTGCCAGGGCCCGAGGCACTCGACCGGTACGCGGGCTCGCAGGCTGCGACCGCGAACCTGCACTCGCTCGGGTACGCAAACCCGATCCGCGAGGGTCGTGCTGGAGGCCAGGGCTCGCCGCAAAGCCCGCGGCACCGGAGACAAAACCACGGCCCGATGCCAGCCCTGACCCTGGGCGAAAGCCAAGCGACGACCGGGCAAGGCCTGGTCACGACTGGGTCCCGGTCCGTCAAACTTAAAGTAGAAGTCCACACTCTGGGGCTGCAAGGAGCGCCTATCGTCCCGCGTGATGAAAATCTCGGTCTTTTCGATGCGGGCGGCGAAGGTCGCCTGGACGATATAGTCTGAGCCGTCGCGTGCCAGTGAAACCGCCGTCAAATCAAAGGAACCCGGCGAAAAGGCTGGATGCTCGGGAAGCTGATAGTCACCCGGCCCCCGTCCATCCCCACGTCGATCGAGCAGAGTCGTTAGCCGGGCCGCTGAGCAGGCCTGCAGGGCGCCGAGTAGCAAGCAAGCGGCCAGAACCGCGCTGTACGAATTCGCATGCGTCACGACCGAAGAATCTACCACCGCCCCTGAGCAAATTCAATGCGATTCTCGCATGCTATGACCAAAAGGAAACCTTACCCGGGCCTTGGGAACAAATACAATGGACCAAGTAAAACCCAATTTGACTTGACCCGTCTGAATCAATAGACTTTCCGGTTCGAATGGAGGATTTCGCGTTGCTCAAAAAGCGACTCAAAAACCCGCAACTCGTCTTGGCCAACCCTCGCTGGGGCTTTCCCTTGATTCTGCGGATCTTGGCCTGGCTGATCGCCTGCGTCGCCTTCTGGATAGCGGGGGGGATTGCCGGCATTTGGCTTATCTTTCTCGCCGTGGAAGACAGCATCCCCAAGTTGCCCCGCCTGGATCAGTACAACCCGCCGGCCACCACCCGGGTTTACTCCAACAGCGGCATCTTGCTTGCGGAATTCGCCATCGAGCGCCGGGATGTCATGCCCGCCTCCCAAATCCCACGCAGCCTGGTGGAGGCCTTTATCGCCTCGGAAGATGACAATTTCTTCAACCACGGCGGCATCGACCCCATGGGCATCCTCAGGGCCGCCATCAAGAATGTGAAAGCCGGCCGAATCGTACAGGGGGGATCGACCATCACGCAGCAGGTGGCCAAGACCTTCATCGGACGCGAAAAGACCTTCACCCGGAAGTTCAAAGAAGCCGTCTTGGCTCGCAGGCTGGAAGAGACCTTCGGCAAAGAAGACATCCTCTACTTGTATCTCAACCAGATATACCTGGGCCACGGCTCCTACGGTGTCCAAGCCGCTGCCCGTAATTATTTTCACAAAAACGTCTGGGAGATGGACCTGCACGAAATGGCCACCATCGCCGGCCTGCCGCAGGCCCCCTCGGATTACGATCCGGTGGACCGACCCAAAGCGGCCCTGGAGCGCAGATCCTATGTGCTCGATCGCATGCGGGCGGTGGGTTTCATCGACTCCGCCGAGGAGGAGGCCGCGGCCAAGACTCCGCTGGAAGCCCTGGCCATTCCTGATCTTTTCCGGCGGCGTGCGCCCTATTTTTCGGAAGAAATCCGCAGGCAACTGGCGCATCGCTACGGCAGCAACGGAGTCTACGAATCCGGCTTGACCGTTGAGACCACCCTGCAGGCCGACTGGCAGGTCGCGGCCCAGCAGACCACCAACAAGGGCCTCATTCGCTTAGATCATCGCCAGGGTTACCGAGGCCCCCTTATCCACTTGGACACCAAGGCCCAGCGCCAAGATTTCTTGGAAAAACTGGACAAGCGCCTTGGCGAAGAAATCCCGTTGGATCATTCCGTGTTGGGCCTGGTCGACGAAGTGACGGAGAACGTGGTGATGGTGGCCCTGGGTCACAGGCGAGCCACCTTGCCCATCATGGGTATGCGATGGGCCCGCAAGCAAGATCCCACGGTGCACTTCAAGTCCGCCTCGGCCCGAGTTCACGATGCCCGCAAGGTGCTCAAGCCCGGCGATGTGATTTTGGTCCAGCGGGTCAAAACAGCCAAGGGCTTGATGGTCGGCGAAATCCCGGCCATGAAAAAATATTTGCCGGAGGACGAAAACGCCATCGTGGTCAAGCTGGACCAGATCCCGGCGGTGCAGGGCGCGCTCTTGTCCTTGGAGCCCCGCTTGGAATATGTTCGGGCCATCATCGGCGGCTACAACTTCGCCGACAGTGAATTCAACCGGGTGCTGCAAGCCTGCCGCCAGCCGGGCAGTTCCTTCAAGCCGGTCCATTACTCCCTGGCCATCAAGGACAAAGAATTCAACCCGGCCACCATCATCATCGACTCCGCGGTGGTCTACGATGACCCGGAAAACCAAAACCGCTGGAAACCGGAAAACTACGACTCGGATTTCAAGGGCAAGCTGACCGTCCACACCGCCCTGGTCAACTCCATGAACGTGCCCAGCATCAAGGTCTTGGATGCCGTGGGCATCCCCGAAGCCATCGCCTGGGCCAAAGAACTGGGTATCACCACGCCCCTTCGCGAAGAACTGGGCCTGGCCCTGGGTGCTTCCTGCGTCAAACCCTGGGATCTGGCTCGGGTCTATTCGGTCTTCAACCTGGGCGGCCTGAAGCCTCAGTATCACTTCATCAAAAAGATCACCGATCGCTTTGGGCGGGTGCTGGTCAACCGGGCCTCCTATCTGGACCCCTGGCAGAGCTGGGACGAAAAATTCGATCGGGCCTATGACCGACTGGTCACGCCCATGCCGCGCCTGATGGAGCGAGAACACAACTACATCCTGACCCACCTGCTGCAAGGCGTGGCCACCCGCGGCACCGCCGCCCGATCCCGTCGACTGGGCAAACCGGTGGCGGGCAAGACCGGCACCACCAACGACTCGGCGGACGCTTGGTTCATGGGATTCACGCACGACGTGGTCACCGCGGTCTGGGTGGGCAATGACGAGCCCAAAGATCCGCTGGGTCGGGGTGAAAACGGCTCGCGGGCGGCCCTGCCCATCTGGATCGATTTCATGGCCAAGGCCCTGGCCGAGCGGCCTCAAGCCAGCTTCGATGTGCCACCCGGCATTACTTTCGTGCGCATCGATCCCGTTTCGGGTTTGCGCGCCAGGCCGGGCACCCCGGGCTCCGTACTGGAAGCCTTCCTCCGGGACGACAAGCCCCAAAAATTCGTGCCGGCTGACGACGTAGCCAAACCAGATCAGTTTTTCAAGGTGGATTGATTGCATTAAGGAACTTGGGAAGTAGCGTAAAACCGTGTACAATAGCCTGTTGACGAAGATTGCAGACTTGAGGTGAGCCCATGGTGGACAAATCACGCAGACGCCAACGCAACCCGGACGATGAACTACACGACGCGGAAGACAGCGTAGGCCACGACGACGAAGGCCACGACGGCGAAGGCCACGACGACGAAGGCCACGACGACGAAGGCTACGACGACGAAGGCTACGACGACGAGCCACACGACGGCGAGCCACACGACGACGAGCCACACGACGGCGAGCCACACGACGACGAGCCACACGACGGCGAGGGCCAAGACGACGAGCCACACGACATGGACAACCCCGAAGGCGAAGACGGCTACGGCGAAGGCCTGGAAGAAGAAGACTACGACGCGGCCATCGACGGCGCTTATGGTGATGAAGAGCTGGAAGAAGAGGACGAAATCGGAACCGATGAACTGGACACGAGGAAGCACAGCGACGAAGCCCTGGTCTTCGGCGAGGCCCCGGCCGGTGTCGAAGCGGGCCAAACCTTCGTCGGCGATCTGCCCGTGCAGGAAGCACCCACTGCCACGGGGGACAAAACCGAAATCCTTGCCGCGGCCACCGCGGGAATCGCTGATTTTCCCATCCTGTCCATCGAGACTGCCGACGGCTCGTCCGACGTGGAAGTGGTCAAAGACGCTTTCGTCATCGGGCGTTCTCCCGAATGCGATGTGGTGGTGCCGGATCAGCTGGTTTCGCGCCAGCACACCGTCATTGAGAAACGCCCGGATGGCTGGTACGTGGTGGATCAAAATTCGGGCAATGGCACCTTCCTTAACGAGCAAAAAATCAAGGAAGAGCTGCTCTACGACGGCGATCTGATCGAAGTCGGCGATGCGGCCATCACCTTCACGGCACCGGGGGCCGAGCCGGACCTGAGCGGAGGAGCTCCTGCTTCCGCCGACAAGACGCAGATGCTGCCTGCTTCGGCTGTCGAGGGGGCCCCGAGCGGCTTGACTGGGTCCATGTACATCCCCGCCCCCACCGGAGGAAAAAAGAAAAAGATCCTCCTGATCGGCTCCGTGGTCATTTTGTTGGTGGCCGTGGCGCTCGTGGTCAAATTTGTGGTCTTGAAACCCGCGCCGCCCCCCGGACCCACGCCCCAACAAATCGAAGCCCAGAAAGCCGAGCAGATCCGGATAGCGGACGCAAGAATGAAATTCGACAAGGTAAAAGGACTGGCCAAAGAGGAAAGATGGCTGGAGGCCATGCCCTTGATCCGGGAAGTGGCCGAGGTGCTCAACAAGGACGCCAGCGTCGAAAAGTACAAAAAGACAATCCAGCACGAAGCAGCGGTGGCCAGCCACATCCAGGAAGCCCGCGACAAGATGGAGGCCAAGGACTACGAGGCCGCTCTGAAGGCCCTGGCCAGTGTGTCACCCGACAGCATGCAAATAGAAACGGTCAACCTGCTCAAAAAGGAGTTGGCCGATGGCAGACGTGACCATCAGCAAGATCAGGCCCGCTTGGCCCAAAGCGACGGCAAATTTGAAGAGGCCCTGGAGTTGGCCATGGCCATGTTACAGGTCAACCCAGGCGATGATGTGGCTGCCGAGATCAAAGGCCTGGCTGAAAGAAGCATCAAAAAACGCGACAAGCGAGTCCGCAGACCCTCAAAAAAGAAACGAAAAAAACGCAGAATCGCCAAACCCAAAAGAAACAGGTTCTTGCTCATGGGTGAAGCGCTGGTCTCCTACCGCGCCGCCAAGGTGGATCTGGCCCAAAGCCTGGCCGCCTCGTCGGGCGTAAGCGAAAAAGGTGTCAAGAAGCTCAAAACATTCAAGAGCCTGTACACCAAGGGCACCGAGTTATCACGCAACGCCGGTCAGTCGGTGCAGGCCATCAAATACCTAAAGAAGGCCTTTAAAATGGATAAAACGCTGGGCGGAGGAAAAGGCAAGATCACCGAAAACCTAAAAAAACGCCTGGCCAAGGTTTATTTTGTCAAAGGCAACGACGCCCATCAGCGAAGGAAGTACGATGTGGCCTTCAAGTCCTACTCCTCTTCGAAAAGCTACAAAGCGCTTCAGCCTGTTGTGGATGGGCTGCGCAAATTGGAAACGGAAGCAAAAAAACTCTACGAGACTTCCTATGTCATCAAGGGAAACTCACCGGAAAAGGCGGTAAAGCATTGCAAAACCGTCTTGACGATGGTCAGAAAAAGCAGCATCTATTTCACCAAATGCAAAAAATTGATATCCAGGATTCGAGGCCCTCTGGGCGGTGACATGGGGGGCGGTGACGGCTTCTGAGCCAGGGCCCCCGATGGGCCTGGAGTAGGTGCATCTTGTTTTTTCAGCGTGTTTTCGGCACAGCCCTGATTCTGCTGGCGCTGCACAGCCCTGCGGAAACCCAAGCCGCGCAAGTGGTGCTGGTCGAGTCCTCGGGCTCGAAGCTCTACCGCCGTGCGGTGGTCGGCTTCAAAAAGGCCTTTGCTCATGATTCCATCACCCTGAGAGCCCAGGGGGCGCTGGCCAATCCTGAAAAACTCATCGAAGCGATTCGCAAAGAACAACCGCAAGTCATCGTAGCCGTGGGCCTCAGCGCCACCCGCGCCGTCGTCTCAAAGATCGACGACATCCCCATCGTGTTCTGCATGGCCAACAACCCGCGCAAACACGGTCTGCATCGACCCAATACGGTCGGCGTATTGCTTGAACCGGCCCCCGCCGCACAGCTGCGGGCCTTCGCAGAGCTTCTGCCCAAGGCCAAACGTTTCGGCATCATCTATGACGAAACCTCCAGCGGCGACTTTGTTCGAGCGGCAAAAAAAGAGGCCAAAGCCCTGAATCTTCATATCGATGCCATCCGAGTCGACAGCCGCCCCCAGGTACCGAAGGCCCTGCACAATTTGGTTTCTCGGGTGGATGCCTTGTGGTTGCTTCGAGACGCCAAGGTCATGACCCGCAGCTTTTTCAAGCAAACCATCCTGCTACAATACAATCGAAAACTACCTGTCCTGGCCTACTCCGAGCAATTCGTTCGCCAGGGCGCCCTGGCCTCTTTCGCCGCCAGTTATTCAGACCAAGGCCGCAAAGTGGCCGAACTCGTCAAGGCCATCCTCGCGGGGAAGAATGCGGAAAAGATGGGCCTCGTGTCCCCTCGCGGGCATCTGTCCGTCAACCCAAACGCGGCGAAGCAAGCGGATCTGATGCTACCTGAGGGCCTCATGAAGCGAGCAAACGTTACTGTTGTCGAAGGGAAGGAGGGGAGGCCATGAAAAAGCCAAACTCCTGGATGTGGCACACCAACCTGCGAACCAAGGCCATTTTGCTCATGGCCAGCACCCTGGCCAGCATCATGGTACTGGTTTTCTTCTTCGTCTACGACCGGGTCAGCGATCAGCTCGTGGACGAATTCCGAGTCCGTGGCTCAATCATCACCAACAACCTGGCCGAGTCTTCCGCTTATGAAGTCCTGACCCTGCAGGCCGGCGAATACGACCGTCGCCTCAAGCGCCTCATGCGGCAACATCCTGAAATCGAGTACATCATCGTCTTGCGCCGGACTGAGCAGACAGGCCAGCCGAGCTACCAGGTTTTCGCCAAGCATCTAAGCGAAAATCAACACCTTGAAACCCTGGTGGATTTACACTTACTCAACCCTGGCGCCCCGGTGGATGAAATGGACTACATCGCCTTCACCGAGGCCATCCGAAGTGAAGCGCGGACTGACAACGAGGGGGACGCAAAAAAAGCCGTCCCAGACCCGACCCGCCTCGACCAGGATGATGAAGACTTAGAGCCCGGCCTGAAAGAGGAAGAACCCCCAGCTCCGGATGTCGGCCCCGACAAGAAGTCCAGCCCTCTCCTTGGCTACGCCTGCGTGGGCATGAGCAAGGCAAGGCTAAACCAACAGAAGACCAGCCTCTTAGTCGATCTGATCATCGTCCTGTCTTTGGCCCTCATGGCATTCATCGCTTTGTTCTTGCTTGCCGCCAACCGGGTCAACCGCCGGGTGCTGATCATGGCCAATGCGGCCCGCCGCATCGCCAGCGGTGATCTGACGGAGGTGGTCGGCGATGAAACGGAAGACGAAATCGGCGCCGTGGCCACCGAGCTCAACCGCATCAGCAAAAACCTAAACGACATGATGCGCAAGATACAGGCTGTGGCCTCCAGCCTTGGCGACGCCGTCACCCGCTTCACCGACAACGCGGACGAAGTGGCACGGGGCGCCAGTCACCAGGTGGACGCTGTGGATCAGACCTCAAGCTCCATGAGCCAAATGCTCATTTCCTTGCACGGCATCGCGGAGAACGTGGAGATCTTGGCCGGCAGCGCCGAGGAAAGCTCCAGCTCGATATTGGAAATGGCGGCCACCAACGACGAAATGGCCGACAACATCCACGCCCTGGCCTCCAGCGTGGAGCAAACCAACGTCAGCATCGAGCAAATGACTCAGTCAGTCAAAGAGGTGGCAAAAAGCACGGGCGATCTGTCAGCGGCCACCGAACAGACCTCCTCATCCATGCGGGAAATGGACGTGACCATCACGCAGGTGGAAACCAACGCCAACGTGACCGCACAAATCAGCGAGGAGGTTCGCCGAGACGCCGAGGTGGGCGCCGAGGCCGTCAGGCAAACCATCGAGGGCATCCAGCGCATCAGCGAATCAACCCGAAAGGCCTTCAGCGTCATGTCTGCGCTGGGCACAAAGGTCCAGGCCATCGGCCAGGTACTTACGGTCATCGACGATGTAGCCGAGCAAACCAACCTCTTGGCTCTTAACGCCGCCATCATCGCGGCGCAGGCAGGAGAACACGGCAAGGGCTTCGCCGTCGTGGCCGACGAGATCAAGGACTTGGCCGACCGCACGGCTACTTCCACCTCGGAAATCGCCGGCCTGATCCAGGCGGTACAGACCGAAACCAAAAACGTCATCGGGACCATGCAGCGCGGCTTGCAAAATGTGGACGAGGGCGTCACCTTGTCGGCCGAGGCCGAAAACGCCCTGCGCAAGATCCTGGGCAGCACCAACAAGTCCACCCGCATGGTGCGTGAGATCGCCAAAGCCACGGTTGAGCAAGCCCGCTCTTCCAAAGAGGTCACCACGTCCATCCTGCGTATCGCCGAGACGGTCCACAAAATCGCCAATTCCACGGCCGAGCAAGCCCGTGGATCTGAGCAAATCATGAACTCCTCGGAACGCATGCGCATCATCACGCAGCATGTGCATGGGTCCAGCAAAGAACAAGCCAGGGGCTCGAAACAAATCACCATGGCCATTGAGAGCATCTCCGAAATGGTCAACCACTTGAACCGCGCCCAGCGCGATCAAGCCCGTGGCACCGAAGAAGTGGTGGGTACGGTGGAAAAAATCAAGACCATCGCCGAGCGCCACTCGGAATCCATGACCGAAATGAAGGAAACAGTCGATGCGGTGACAGAGCAAGCCGAGGCCCTTCGACAGGCCATCTCCCGCTTCAAGCTATAACTCGACGACCATGGGCGAAAAGAAACTCACCTTCACCGAGCATCTTGGCGAGCTGAGGCGCGCCTTGATGGTTTCCGGCATCGCGGTGCTGGTGTGTTTTTGCGTGGCCTTCTATTTTTCCGATTGGCTGGACTGGGCAATCCGCCTGCCCATCGAGGGACTTTTGCCGGAAGGATCAGAGCCCGTGTACCTGGGCATTTTCGAGCCCATCTTCTACAAACTCAAGCTGGGCCTCATCGGCGGCATTCTTTTGGCCATCCCAATCATCTTTCAGCAGTTCTGGTGGTTTATCTCGCCCGGATTAAATCCGCGCGAGCGCAAATTGGCCCTGCCTTTCATCCTTGTCGCCACCCTATTCTTCCTCGGAGGCACCGCCTTCTGTTACTTCATCGTGCTGCCCAACGCGGCGGCCTTTTCCGTCGGGCAGATGGCCGACAAAACCCAAATCGTCTTGTCACTCAAAAGCTACCTGTCCAACGCGGCCATGTTCATGTTCGCTTTCGGCGTAGTCTTCGAAACACCGGTCATCGTCTTTTTGATCTCCGCCGTGGGCCTGGTACACCCCAACACCCTGGCCAAATACCGCAAATATGTGCTGTTGGCCTCCTTTATCATCGCCGCCATCATCACCCCGACGCCCGATCCCCTCAACCAGGCCATCATGGCCGTACCCATGTACTTCTTGTTCGAGCTGGGCCTCTTTGCCGCCCGCTTCGTAGTCAGGGCCAAGGAAAAATCGAACAACGAAGGGAAGGATCAGAATCCATGAACAAAACCCCCACCCAGAATGAATGGCTGGGCGTGGCCATCGGCGTCACCGAACAGGGCCAAATTTCCCCGACTCATTTCGGTGATGCCGACCGGGTAATCCTGGCGCGCATCCAATCCGGTGGGTCCGAACTGCTGGACAACATGCCCAACCCACTAAAGAATGAAGAAGAAGGCCACGCCCACAAGGGCAAACTGGAAAAAGCCAAAAACTTCCTGAAAGACATACAGATCATCGCCACCGGCACAGCCAGCATCAACTTCAAACGGCTACAGGCCAAAAGCGGCAAGTGGCCCGTCGTCAGCGACAAAGACCCCGAAGCCCTGCTGACCTGGCTATCTGAACATTTGGATGATCTGGAAGTCTGGTTCTCAGACCCCGATAAAGGCGTATTCCGAATCTGACCCCTGCTCAGGCTGGTTGGCAGAACTCGGTCAATACGCCGCCCACGCTTTTGGGGTGCACGAAGGCCACGAGGGTGTTGTGGGCGCCGGGCATGGGGGTCTCATTCAGCAATCTGACGCCGGAGGCTTTCAGGCTGTCCAACTTGGCCTGGACGTCGTCGACTTCGTAGCAGAGGTGATGGATACCTGGTCCTTTTTTGGCCAAAAATTTGCCCACGGCCGACTCGGGATCGGTGGGGTAGAGCAACTCCACATTCGCGCCGCCCACGTCCACGAAGCAAACCATCAGGCCTCGGTCGACCAAATGTTCAGGCTCACCCACCTTGAAACCCATGACTTCACCATAGAGCTTGCGCGCCGCTTCCATGTCTTCGACCGCGATGCCGATGTGATTCAGTTTCATTTCGCCTCTCCTCTTTTCGATCAGGGTTCCTGATAGCCACCGAAGATATCGCGCAAGGCGTCGGCCACCTCGCCGGTGGTGCAGCCCAGCTTGACCGAGCGCAAAATGGGCTCGAACAGGTTATCCTCGCCACGAGCTGCTTTCCGAACGGCTTCCAGGGAGGCCTGGGCCTTTTCCTCGTCTCGTTTTTGCCGGTAGGCCTTGATGCGTTCGACCGACTGCCGACCCACTTCTTCCGAGACCTTGAGCAAATTGGGTTGGACGCTCTCTTCCGAAGTGAAGCGATTGACGCCGACGATGATTCGCTCATTGGACTCGATGCTCTTTTGGTATTCATAGGAGGAGTCGGCGATGGCGCGCTGTAAAAAGCCCTCCTCGATGGCCTTGACCGCCCCGCCCATCTCATCGATGCGCTTGATCAGGCCCAATGCCTCTTCTTCCACCTGATCGGTCAAGGCCTCAATGGCGTACGAGCCACCCAGGGGATCCACCACGTCACCCACCCCGAACTCATAGGCGATGACCTGCTGCGTTCTGAGCGCGATACGCGCCGCCTCTTCGCTGGGCAAGGCCAAAGCTTCGTCCCGGGAGTTGGTATGCAAACTTTGGGTGCCACCCAAAACGGCGGCCAGGGCCTGCATGGCCACCCGAACCACGTTGTTGTCCGGCTGCTGGGCCGTCAAGGTAGCGCCGCAGGTCTGGGTATGAAAACGCAAAGAGCAGGATCGTTCCTGCTTGGCGCCGAATCGATCGCGCATAATCCGTGCCCACATGCGACGAGCGGCCCTGAACTTCCCGACTTCCTCTAAGAAATTGTTGTGGCAACCGAAAAAGAAAGACAAGCGACCGGCAAAGGCGTCCACCTCCAGGCCCGCGTCCACGGCGGCCTGAACATAGGCAATGCCATGGGCCAGGGTGAAGGCAAGCTCCTGTGCGGCCGTGGAGCCGGCTTCTCGGATGTGGTAGCCCGAGATGGAGATGGTGTTAAACTTGGGCATCCGCTCTTTGCAGTGAACAAAGAGGTCCGTGATGATGCGCAAGCTGGGCCGGGGCGGAAAGATGTAAGTTCCACGAGCCACGTATTCTTTCAGAATGTCGTTTTGGATGGTGCCCCGCAGCACCTCACTGCCCGCCCCCTGCTCCTCGGCCACCGCCACATACATGGCCAAAAGGATGGCCGCCGTGGAGTTGATGGTCATGGAGGTGGAGACCTTCTCCAGGGGGATCTGGTCAAAGAGCTGGCGCATGTCGTCCAAACTCGCAATGCTCACCCCCACCTTGCCCACTTCACCCAGGGCCATCGGATGATCCGGGTCGTAGCCCATCTGGGTGGGCAAATCAAAGGCCACCGATAGACCGGTCTGTCCCTGATCCAGCAGATAACGGAAGCGGGTATTGGTCTCCGCCGCGGAGCCGAAGCCCGCGTATTGCCGCATGGTCCAGAAGCGTCCCCTATACATGGTGGGCTGCACACCGCGTGTGAACGGGTATTGACCTGGCATGCCCAGTTCTTCCAGGTGGGGTTCGCCGGCCCCCTCCGCGGGCGTGTAGAGGCGCTCCATGGGGGTGCCCGATGATGTGGTGAATTGGTCCTGGCGCTCGGGCCTCTTGGCCAAGGTCTTGGCCACCATGCCCTGATCCCAAGCCGCCTTGGCCTCTTGAATGCCTTGCTTGTCCGACTCCTTGCTCATTCGCTTTTCCTCCGTGCCACATCATTACCCCAAAGAGAGGGCCATGTGAACAGTGGAGTGAAGTGGAACCAGAGTGTTTGGTTTTCGGACACGGGGAGTTCTCCGAGTAATACCAACGCCTAGAGCAATCCTGAAAATGTCTGTACTTACCATCCATTACACCAGGCCAGATGAAACCATCCAATTTGGCAAGCCTCTTGCTTCTACAATTCGTCATGGGACGACGCCTTCGACACATGCAAGATCCGAATACGACCTTCGAGATCACCATTCGTGCGATTCAGGGAAGATTGCTCTTGCGTCCCTCGAAAGAACTCAACGAGATCGTTTTGGGTGTCCAGGGAAGGGCTCTTGAGCGCCATAGCGGCATTCTTCTTCACCTTTTCGTGGCGGCATCCAACCACATACATCTAATAATCACGGCACCGAACGTGCAATTGCTCTCTAGCTTCATGGCTTACCTTAACTCCAGTCTGGCCCGTGAAGCAGGACGGCTTCACCACTGGAGAGAAAAGTTCTGGGGACGGCGTTACACCTCGATTGCCATTCTCGACGACAAGGATTTCCTCAAGCGGGCTGTCTACATTCTGTCCCACGGCTGCAAAGAAGGTCTTGTTCTGCGGCCCAGGGATTGGCCAGGCGTCAACTGCATCGAAGCCGTCACGATGGGAAAAAAGTTGTCCGGGGTCTGGTATGACCGAACGAAGGAGTATGAAGCCAGAAAAGCGGGTGTTGAGTACCACCATGGTGAGTTTGCAAAAAATACGATGTCCCCTTGAGCCCCTTGCCCTGCCTCGAAGGTTTGAGCCAGGGAGAACAGCGAGCCTGGTACCGCACCCTCGTGGCGAGCATCGAACAAGAAACTCGCAAGCATTACGAACGGGAAGGCAAACGGGTACTGGGTGTTCGCGGCGTGCTGAGACAGGGGCCGCACAGTCGTCCCAAGAAGGTCAAGCGATCACCGGCCCCGCTGTGTCACTGTTCCGACCCTGACAAATGGAGAGCGTATCGGGATAACTACAGGTGGTTTGTGGATCAATATCGGGTGGCCTCTAAGCGCTTGCGCGCTGGAGAGCTGAACGTACGATTTCCCGAGAACTGCTTCCCGCCGCCGCTTGCCTTCTGCGGGCCCGACCCGCCCACTTAAACCTTGAAATTCGGATTCCCCTCCCAAAACCAATGTAGATCGACTTCGAGTCCGGGCACCGGTGCGCCCATTCCCTGGATTCCTTCAAGCATCAAACCAATCAGAATGAATTCCTGACAACCGAAAAAGGAAGAAACGATCCGTTTCGTAAAATTGTCGAATCCGCAACCAAGGATCCTTCAAATCCTTTCGAATCCCTTTCGAATCACATGGCACCCAATTTCGCATCCATTTGAATCACATGACACCCAATTTCGGGATGCTTGCAAAGGATGCAGCGGCGGTGTATTCAGGCAAGGTATCTCTTTTTATTGGAGGAATGGACCTTGCGCGTGCGCTTGTCCGACATGCCAGAGCTGCCCAGCGAGGAGCATGACTTTTTTCTGCACCCGAATCGTCGCTTGAGCTTGGGCCCTGACGGACCGTCGCTTACTTATCAAAGCGCCGGCCGGGGCAGTGACATCATGCTGCTGCATGGACTCTGGAGCACGCCTTATTCCTTTCGCCACTTACTGCGGCCTTTGTCTGAACAATTCAAGGTGATCTTGCCGGACCTCTTCAGTCCGATCCGCGAATCCCAAAGGTCGCGGCCATATGATCCCGCGGCCTTGGCCGGTCTCATCGACACAATCATTGAAGAAACAAAGATTGAACGCCCCTGGTTGGTGGCCCACGGAGAAGCCGGGCTGGCCGGCCTGTGGCTTGCCCTGCATCAACCAGAGCGTATCGCCGGTCTGATAATCATCGGCACGGCCATCAAGCTGCCCTCTTCTTTGCGGGTGCGCGGCTGGCGCCTGAGTCGCTCCGGAGCGGCTGCTCGCTGGGCCAAACGGGCCTTCGCCGATCCGACCAAGGCTGCCTTAGACATGCTGGACTACGCGGATCCGGCGGTTGCAAGCCGACAAGAACTGCGCGAGTTGGCCCTTGGCTGGACGCACCTGCCCGAGGCCTTGCTTCGCGCCCAGGTCCTCACCGAGAG
>JAUVAM010000058.1 GCA_030591745.1 Deltaproteobacteria bacterium | reverse complement strand
TGGGCTTATCAGGACAGCCCGCCGGTAAACCCAGCTGCTCCCCGGTGACGACACCGTCAGCCAAGCACTCCATGATCCAGGCCAATTGGCCGCCAATCTGGATGGCGTCAAAACCCAAACCATCGGCGTGGTGATTGACCTTTTCGGCCGCTCGCTGATCGAAAATACCGGTCAAAGGTCCCATGGCCTGATAGGGCTCATAATCCTTCTTGTAATCCCCGTTCATCTTCTTACACACGGCCGGACAGGGTTCCCCGCAGTTGGCATATTGCTTGTTCGCGATGGTCTCTTCGTTGAACTGCTTGAGATAGTGATCGCGCACCAGGCGTTCCCAAATGGCATGACGATCATCACGCGCCCAATCCACCGAACGATAATTGAACGACAACATCAAGTCCGTGAGTTTGGAATAGTTCACTCCAAAAGTGCCGCCAGAGCCCCACTTGGGATCAAATCGGTACTTGGTGGTGGTCTCCAAGTCCACCAGCTTCATCTTCTTGGAAAAACGCTTCTCAAAGTAGCCGTTGGCTTCCGCCCGATCGGTCAAATCGTCGTCATCGAAATCACCGCCATAGACAATGGCGCAAATGTTGTGTTGCTGAAGCATTTTGGAACCAAAGCCGCCTCGCCCCGCCCAACAATCCACATAGCTGAGCTTGCCCTTGCGGGTCTTGCCGGAGCCGATGGCCCCCATGTCCGAAGCCCGTGCAGAAGGCCCAACGGCCAGCACCCGCGGCGTGCCTTGCCCTTCCCACAAATGGGAAAAAGCGTAGCGCTGCAAACCGTAGAAGCCGTCGTCCTCCCAAAGCTTGTCCAAATCAACCGGAACCAATTTGAGCTTGGGGTGGCTGCCTTTGGCGCCCCACAGCACCATCACGGAGGGCTTTTCGGCTTTGCCCCCGATGGCCAAATAATTTAATCCCGTGCCATCCCACAAAAGGGCCGCCCCGCCCATGGTCGACACATAGAAGCCATCCCAGACAGGCGAATGCCCCGTGAAAATCAGTCGGTTGGAGCCCGGGATGATGGAACCCGCCAAGATTCCACCCCCGATGCACAGGAAGTTCCCCTCCCGCTGCATTTTGAGACCGAAGTCCACAGGCCCCAAGACCTCGGGGGCCTGAAATTTGCGCAGTTCGTGGCCCCCATCTCCAGCGTCAACGACGAATGCATATTGATCGATTTCTGCTGCCATGACACCTCCCCCGTCCCGAGGACCTGTGCTGCCCAAATGGGAGCATGGTCACCTGGCGGGCCTTATTTGATCATGTAGTCGGTTTTGATCTGCGACCCGGCCTCATCGGCCATTTTTTTGAAAAGTTCGTTACCCGACTCGTAGGCCAAAGCCATCTTGAAAGAACGCTCGGCCCCCTTGAAATCCTTGCGCTTGAACTCCTTCAAGCCCTGCTGATACATGCGCCGACCCTGTTCGGTGGTTCCAATCTCTTCCGTCTTGGCCTTTTTCTGCTGCTGGGCACTTTCTTCAGTATAGCGAAGGGTCGCTGCGTCATCCTTCTTGCCAAGCTGCTGATCATAAAACTTGCGCTTTTCCGAATCGCGCAAGGTCACGTAAGCCTCGGTCACCCGCTTTGAGATTCGATAAATCGATTCCTTAAAATCCTCATCCACCATGCTGTAGTAGCGGTCAGGATGAAAAGTCCGAGATTGTTTGTGGTAGGCCTTGCGAATCTGACCCATGCTGGCATTGGGATCGACCTGCAACAATTTGTAATAGTCGAATTTGTCCAACACATTGGCTAGTTTTAAACATTGGGCGATAAATTTGGGGTCCAGTTTTGCCACAGCGCTAGTCCTCACTCGGTGGAATCAAAAAGTTTAGACAAGCTCCGCTTCGGCCACTTGCTCCATGTTTCGCTGGATCTCGGACTCGCTCAACCCGCTGGACAAGCTGACTTGAGTCGAGGCCACCTGACCCGTTTCCGGGTCAGCCGCAGAGACTTGCAGGATGCCGTTGGCGTCGATCTCAAAGGTCACCTCGATCTGCACTTCTCCACGAGGTGCCACCCGAAAACCGGAAAACTCAAACTCGCCCAACATCTCGCACTCTTCCGAACGATTTGACTCACCCTGAAAAATCCGAATCTTGACCAACTCCTGGTTGTCTCGACTGGTGGTGAAGCTGCGTGTCCGATCGATGGGCACAGGCGTATTTCGGGCGATGACCTGCTCGGAGTACCCGCCCACCGTGCCCAGTCTCAGAGTCAAAGGCGTCACGTCCAAAAGGAAGGCATTCTGGGACTCGTCCACCAGAGCCGCGCCCTGAATGGCCGCGCCCATGGCCACCACCTCGTCCGGATCGATACCAGCCAAGGGCTCCTTGCCGAAGTAAGCCAGCACACCCTCGCGGATCAATGGCAGCCTGGTTGGCCCACCGACCAGGATGACGCCGTCCAAGTCGCCCACCGATAGTCCAGCCGACTGCAAGGCCTCGTCGCAAACCTTGAAGGACCGTTGGATCAAATCCATGATCAACTGCTGGAAGGTGTTGTGGTCGATGACGGTTTCGAAATCGTAAACCTGCCCCTTTTCATCGGTGTAAACCTCGGGCACGTTAACTTTGACCTTCTTCCGCTGACTGAAGGCCTTCTTGGTCTCTTCGCTGACCTCGCGCAAACGCTGCAAAGCGGCTACGTCGTTGCGCAGATTGATGTCGGTCTGCTGCATGAACAAGTCGGCGAAGTAGTCCATCAGCCGCATGTCCATGTCATCGCCGCCCAGGTAGGTATCCCCGGCGGTGGACAGCACCTCGAAGGTATCATCCCCGATTTCCATGATCGAAATATCAAAGGTACCACCGCCCAAATCGTAAATGGCCACCCGCTCGTCCAGGCTCTTACCGAACCCGTAGGCCAAAGCAGCGGCCGTGGGCTCGTTGATGATGCGCAGAACATCCAAACCCGCGATGCGGCCGGCGTCGGCCGTGGCTTGGCGCTGGTTGTCATTGAAGTAGGCCGGCACCGTGATGACGGCCTTCTCCACCGGCATGTCCAGGTAGGCCTCGGCGATCTCTCTCATCTCTTTCAAGATCAGGGCCGAGACCTGGGGCAGACTCAGGACCTCGCCCCGAACCTGGATGCGCACACCGTGATTGTCGCCTTCCACGATCTCATAGGGACAAACCGCCTGGGCTTTCTTAACCTCGGGCGAAAACATATAGCGACCGATGAGCCGCTTGGCCGAGTAAACAGTCTGGCGAGGATGCGTCAAAAGACGCCGCTTGGCGTCATTGCCCACCTGAATACGGCCATCATCCAGAAAGGACACCACGGATGCCTGAGTCCTCTCCCCCCATTCGTTTGGGATGACCTCTGGTTGACCTTCCATCATGATGGACACGCATGAGTACGAAGTGCCCAAATCGATTCCAATGACAGGTTCCGGCACGATATTCCTCCAAAGTTTTCATAAGACAATCGCATGAGTTTAGAAAGTCATCCCTCCGCTGTCAATGTCCGAATTAATGGCGGAATTGACAGGCAGGCTTTGCCTGCATAGGCTGACGCCCATGAGCGCCGAAGAGGCCAAACCCAAAGAAGAATCAGAAGTCCCGATCCCGACCGAGAAATCGAGCACCTCGCGACCGGTGGCCTACCTGGCCGCCAAGCTGGATCATGCCGTGGCCTTGCCCATGCGCATTTTCGAGATCGACTTCGACCTGAGCGACTCCGCGGAAGAGCTGAAAAAGAAAATCGCCTGGATCATCCGCATTCGTTTTGCCGTCAACCCGGGCATCGTCCTGCTCATGCTCCTGACCAACTGGCAGGGGCTGACCCGGGGGGCATCCACCTTAAGTCGGGAGACCCTGTTCTCCACGGCCATCACAGGAGCCATCTCCATTGGCTTGAACCTGGTCTATTTTTGGGCGCTCAAAAAACGCAGCCTGAACCTCAAGAAATTCGTTTTTTTGCAACTGGCTCTGGACGTGGTGATCTTCAGCGCCTACATCTGGCGAACCGGTGCCGTCACCAGCCCCTTGGGCTTCCTGTACTTCTTGCCCATCATCGGCTCTTCCATCCTGGTGGGACCCGGCGCGGGCATGGGCATGGCGGGCATATCGGCCGCCACGTACATGGTTATCGTGGTCTTGGACAGCTCCGGTGTCATCCCCCACGTCAGCTACTTCGTGGCGCTGGACCAATTCGCCCAGCGCTGGAGCTACATCGTGCTCATGATGGTCGTCAACCTCTTCGCCTTCGTGGCCGTGGCCGGTTCCAGCGGTTTTCTTATTCGACAGGTGCACCGCAAGACCCGCGAACTCAAGGCCAGCAACGCCAATCTCGAACACCAGGCGGAACTCTTCGGCATGCTCTACCAGGTGGGCGAAGTCTTGCAACATCGTACGGGGATGGACGCCGTGCTGGATCGCATCTGCGACGTACTGGTTAACGAACTGAAGGTGGATCGGACCCTGATGTACGTGGTCGAAGAAAAACAGCTTCGCTTACGCCGGCTTGCCTATCACGAGCGCATCCCGGAAGTCGACCGCCAGCCCATGCGGGTCACCATGGCCCTAAAAGCCGACGACAGTCTGACGGCCAAATGCGCCGTGGAAAACCAAGCCATCAACGTGACCCATCCGACCGCCACCGATGGCATCAATGAAGAACTTGCGCGACGCATCGGCATGAATCCCTTCGCCCTGGCACCCATGACCTACCGAGGGGAAGTCCTGGGCGTGTTGGGCATCGACCGCTCAAGCCAATTCGGCATCATCAGTGAAAACGAATTCCAGACCTTGATCATCTTCGCGCGCCAAGCCGGGCAAACCCTGGCCGCTGCCAAAATCTCCACAACGGCCGAAGCCATGCGGCCCGTTGCCAGCCCCCAATAAAAATAAATCCGCTCTTTGCGGTTGACAATTCACTCAATTCTACCTATTCAGACTTCTGGATTTTCAGAAGTCTGGTTTTGCGCAATTTCCGGGCAGGAGGTTCAGTGATGGAAATGGTTCCTTTCTTGGAGGTCCCCGATCTGCTGGTGGAAACCGGCGGAGAAGGTCTCAACTTGTGCATTGGATGTGGCACCTGCACCGGTCTCTGCCCCTGGAATTTGGCCAACACCACCCTGAATGTTCGCATGCTCATGCGCACGGCACAGCTTGGCCTCGAGCCGGAAGACACAGGCGACCTTTGGCGCTGCGCCACTTGTGGTTACTGCGTAGACAACTGCCCCCGCGAGGTCCCCATCATCGACGTCACGCGATCCATGCGTTCGATGACCGGCTCCGGTGGGTCCCAGCCGTCCACCCTGCGTGCCATGCTTGCCAGTCAAGGTCAAAACGGCAATCCCTGGGCCGGTGAAGCCGACGAACGAAATGATTGGGCAAAAGACCTGGACCTGGCTGACTCCGGTCCCGCGGATGCATGGATGCTTTATGCCTGTTGCATCCAGAGTTATGACTCGGAGACAAGACGCAGCGCCAAAGCCCTGGTGCAAGTCTTACAAGCAGCGAACTTTCCCATGTGGCTCTCCCCGCTTGATTCGGTCTGCTGTGGATGTTCCGTCAGGGAATCCGGCGCCATGGAGCTGTCCGAGCGGATGGGACGAGACAATGTCCAGCATTTCGAGAAAGCAGGCACCCGACAGATCATCACTTCCTCGCCCCATTGCTACAATGCGTTTATTAAGGATTACGCAAAATGGGGTGGAGAATACGAAGTCAAGCATTACAGCCAAATCCTTCACACGCTTCTGGAAAAAGGTGAGCTTGTACCCACAAAACCCGTGAATCGCACGGTGACCTACCACGATCCCTGCTACCTCGGGCGACACAACGACATCTATGAGGAACCGCGACAAGTGCTGCAGAGCATTCCCGGACTGAATCTGGTGGAAATGGGACGGAATCGGGAAGAAAGCGTTTGCTGTGGCGGCGGCGGGGCCCAAATTTTCATGGAAAGAGGCGTAGACGAACGTTTTGCCAACCTTCGCGTCCAAGAAGCCTTAGAAACCGGCGCGGACACCCTGGTCACTGCTTGCCCCTATTGCAACTCCATGTTCCGAGACAGCATCAAAAGCCTGCAAGTCGATGAGCGCTTGCAGGTGATGGATATTGCGGAATTGCTTCTGGAAAGCCTGGCTGACGCCAATTCGGTCCAGCCCGACAAAACCACCTAAAGGGAGCTTACCATGTCTGACTTCAACCCGGAAGGACTCGAAATCAACAAAACCATCGACGCCAGAGGTTCAGCCTGCCCCGGTCCCCTGCTCGAAGCCAAAAAGGGCATCGGCGGGGTGCCTGTCAACGGCATACTGGAAGTGATGTCGGGTGACGCAAGCACCAAAAGAGACCTGCCTCTCTGGGCCAAGAAGGTGGGACACGAGTACATGGGGACAGCCGAAGGCGAGACTTACGACCGTATTTTTATCCGGCGCAAAAAGTAGCAAGACCTTAGGAGGGTGCGAATGAATCTCGCATCGAATTCAGAAAAGTCGCCAAAAATTTTGCTGATCACAACAGCAGATTCGTCATATCCCGGCGCGGATACGGTGGGTCAGGCGCATCTGACATACGCTGACAACACCTCCATCATCCGGGTGCCCGATCCGGTCATCCTGCCCAAACGATTCTATCTGTACTGCCTGAAAAAGGGCTTCGATGGCATCATCGTGATGAGCTCCGGCGCTGAATGTCCATTCGCCGGGACTTACGAGAAATTGGCCAGCAGACTGGATGCGCTGGCAAAAGACCTCATCGCACAAGAAATCGACGTACGGCGAATCAAGCTATGCGCCATCTGCACAGTCTGTAGCGCATCTTTCCTTAAAGAAATCAAAAACATGACGAAAGTGCTGGCAGAGATCGGTACCGTGGATTCCAGCAAGGTAGAGGTCGCCAAGATCTAAGGCTGCAAGTGGAGAAGCCAATGAGCGAAAATCACAATACGAAGGTTGTGGATGTCTTGGTCTTAGGCGGAGGCATCGGGGGCTTGCAGGCCGCGGTGGATCTGGCGGATCGGGATCTGAAAGTCCTGGTCGTCGAACAGGACACATCCATCGGTGGCAAAATGATCGGCTTGAGCAAGGTCTTTCCCACCCTGGATTGCTCCAGTTGCATCACGACACCCAAGATGGCCGAAGCGGCCCACCACGACAACATCGAAATCATGACCTATGCCGAACTCGATCAAGCGGAAAAAGGTCCGAGTGGTTTCCAGGTCAAGGTCAGGCAAAAACCCCGCTACGTGGTCGAAAAAGATTGCATCGGCTGCAGGCTATGCGAATACGTCTGCCCCGTGCAATTGCCCGATGCCTTCGAAAGCGGCCAAGGTGCCCGCAGGGCGGCGTACATACCCCACTCCAACGCCTATCCTCAGTGCGCGTTGATCGATATTGACAACTGCATTTTCTGTGGGCGTTGCATCAAAGCCTGTCCCACCGATGCGATTCACTTCTCTCAAGGTCCGGAAGTCATCGATGTTCGCGCCGGGGCCATCGTGATGGCGACTGGCTACAAATTGACACCCATGGATTCGGTGAAGCGCTATGGGGCCGAGAAACTCCCCAATGTGATCAATCCACTCTTGATGGAGCGACTCATCGCCCCTCACGGCCCCTATGGCAAGGTGCTCAGGCCATCGGATGGAAGAATCCCGGACTCCATCGCCTATGTCCAATGTGCGGGCTCCAGGGATATCAGCATGGACGTCCCCTACTGTTCTCGTGTTTGCTGCATGTACGCCATCAAACAGGCCATTCTTCTTGCGGGCTCATTGCCCTTGGCTGATGTCACCATCTACTACATGGACGTCCGCGCCTTCGGGAAAGGCTTTGAAACCTTCTACCAGGACGCCAAGGCCATGGGCCTCCAGTTCGTTTGCGGCAAAGTCGCCTCCATTTCTGAAGACGACGACCACAACCCCATCATTCGAGTTGAGCGCAAGGAAGAGGGAGGAGAGGTCGTTGAGGACAAGCACGATCTGGTGGTCTTGTCTCAGGGCATGCTCCCTGCGTGGAATCCGAAGGAAATCCTCCCCGTCACCACCGAATCCTATGACTTTGTCGATGTGCCCAAGAAAAAACGAGAGCCCACGGCCACCACCATGGCGGGGGTATTTGTGGCCGGTACGGCCGCAGGCCCCAAGGACATCGTGGACACCATCGTCGAGGCCGGTGCCGCCGCGGCTCAAGCTTCGGCCTATCTGAATTCCACCGGTTGGATCCAATCCACAGAGGTTTCCTAGCATGCCAGACACGAGCCCCCAAAAAGACTGCCGAATCGGCGTCTACATTTGTCAATGCGGCGGCAACATCTCCGACGTGGTGAATTGCGCGCAGGTAGTGGCCGCGGCCGCCGAATTGCCCAATGTGGTCATCAGCCGCGAGCATTCTTTCATGTGTTCCGATCCGGCCCAGGAATTGATCATCGAAGACATCAACAAAAACGGCCTGGACCGGGTGATCATCGCATCCTGTTCACCGTCGCTGCATGAGATAACATTTCGCAAAACACTGGAAAGAGCCGGACTCAATCCCTTCCTTTACGAACACGTCAACATTCGAGAGCAGGTGAGTTGGGTTCACGCGGGCAACCCCGTGGGTGCCACCCAAAAAGCCACCCGCCTGGTTCAAGCGGCCGTCAACAAAGCTCGCCTGCTGATTTCCACGGAACACATTCAAGTCAAAGTGGTTAAAAAGGCCCTGGTGATTGGAGGCGGCTTGGCTGGACTGCAAACGGCAAAAAACCTCTCCGAGCAGGGCATTCAGGTCACGCTGCTGGAGCGCAGTCCCTTCCTGGGTGGACACGTCGCGCAACTGGAAAAACTTTTCCCAAGCGAGGAAAACGCCCGCGACCTCCTCAAGCCGCTCATCTCCCATGTGGTCGAATCTCCCCTGGTAGAAGTAATCACCCAAGCCCATGTCAAAGCCGTGGATGGCTATTTCGGAAATTTCAAAGTCGAGGTGGAGGTAGACCCACGGTATGTGCAGGGACCCTTGTCATCCGAGCAATGGGAAAAGATTCAGGCCGCCTGTCCCGTCAGGATTCCCGACGAATTTGACTACGGCTTGGACCAAACCAAAGCCATTCACTTGGCTTATCCAGGATGCGTGCCGGCCGTTCCGGTCATCGACATACAGCACTGCACCCGCTGCGAAAAATGCGAAGAGATCCTTGGCGAAAACCTGGTGGACTTTGACGAAAAACCGCACAAAGTCGAGGTAAATGCCGGCTGCATCATCATGGCCACGGGTTTCAAACCCTATGTGCCCTACGAGGGAGAATTCGGTTACGGGACCATGGAGGGTGTCATCACCCTGGCCCAGTTTGTTCGCCTGCTCGACAAGATGGATCCCGATGCCGGCGAATTGGTCATCGATGGAAAGAGCATCGCCAACGTCGCCATGATTCACTGTGTCGGCAGTCGTGAGATCGACGGCGTGCACAATCCCGGTCCTGATCGCCCCCTCCGCACCTATTGCAGTCGAGTTTGTTGCTCGGCCACCCTGCATGCAACAACCGAAATCCGTGAACGCTTCTCGGATGTGAATGTCTTTGAAATATACAGAGACATCCGATCCTACGGCTTATACGAAGAGTGCTTCGAAAAAGCCTCCCGCAACCGGGTCGTGTTTTTGAAATACTCGGACTATGAAATCCCCAAAATCCAGCAAAGCGACGGGGAATCGCGACTCACCGTGACCTTTGCCGATCAGCTCAGCAATGGACAAGAGATCGCGGTTCCAGCCGACCTGATCGTCCTTTCTTCCGCCATGGAACCAGGCGATCCTGGAGAAATCGTCAATTTGATGAAGCTACCCATCGGCCAGGACGGCTTTCTGCTCGAAGTCCACCCCAAGCTCCGACCCGTCGAGCTTTCCGTGGCCGGGGTCATGGTGGCCGGTACGGCTCAAGCCCCCATGAACACCGACGAAGTCGCCGCAGCTGCCTGTGCAGCCGCGGCCAAGGCCTCTCGCATCCTCACCCGCTCTTCCATCAAACTGGACCCCTTCGTCGCCAGGGTGGACGCTACGCGCTGCCAGGGTGAAGGCCTGTGTGTCGAGCAATGCGGTTATGATGGTGACCTCTATTTGGAAGATGTGGAAAACAAGGGCGAATAAGCCAAAATCGCCGTGGTCAATTCCGTGCTTTGCAAAGGTTGCGGCGCTTGCGTCGCGGTTTGTCCTCATCAGGCCATTGACGTAGTCGGCAGCACCTTAGAGCAACTTTACTCCTTGGTGGATGGCTTGACCGAGGAAGCCGGGAGACAAGCGTGAGCAAGGCAAGCATGGAAGAAATGAAGCAGGCAAGAAAAGAACGAGGCATCAAACCTGAGGTGACGGCGATTCGA
>JAUVAM010000543.1 GCA_030591745.1 Deltaproteobacteria bacterium | reverse complement strand
GGAAGCCAAGCCTCCGGCCGTGGAGCTGACCCGTTGCGTCGATGAGGCCTTGGCTACCCGGCGAGACCTGGACAGCGCCAAGCTGGAGCTGGAAATGGCCGAGCGGCTCAAACAAGACGCCTGGTTCCGCTTCCTGCCCAGCCTGGCTTTGACCGGCATGTTTCGCCTGAGCGACGTCCAGGGCTTCACCGACGAATACTACAGCTGGAACGTGGGCCTGGTGCTCAATCTCCCCCTCTATGACGGCGGCATGCGCTATGCGGCGCTGGAAGAAGCCCGCTCTCGTATCCGACAAGCCCAAATCAAGATCGATGAGAAACGCGCCAACATCACCAGCGAAATTCGTCAACTCTGGCTGAAGATAGAGATGGCCGAGGCCAACCTGATCAAGGCCCGCCAAGCCGTGGAATTAGCCAAAGAGCAAGTGGAGTTGGCCAGGGTGAGCTTCGAAGCCGGCGCGATCACCAGCCTGGAGGTCTTGGACGCCAATTCGGTGCTCTTTGTCACCGAGACCGCAGTCGTGCAAGAAGAGCTGTCTTTGCAACTGGCCATCCTGCGATTGCGGGCGGCCAAGCGCATGTACAACCCGGCCGGCTCCTTGGCCAATTATTGATTGAGATTACTTCCCCGCCGTCTGCGCTTTCTCCATCAACTTGAGTTCTTTTTTCAGCATGGCCCGAAACTTCTCGGCGTTGGGATCGCTTGCAACCTGGCTCGGCTTGGCCGGACCCGCATCGACTGCCTGGCTGATGATGGGCGGCAAGGCCTCTATTCGTATCTGTCCACCCTGAGCCTGCCGCACCCGAGAACGCTGGGCGCCCTCCTGCACGATGACCGCGCCCCGCCGCTCCAAGGGAATGCTGCCGTAATCCTTGGTTCGATGGATCTGACCATGCGAATCCAAGTAGACAAAACTGCGCCCCGCCCTGGGCTGGATATCCGTAACTTGCAGGGATTCCGTGGTCTTGGGGCCACGCACCCGATCGTCTGGTTCCCACGGAGCTTTGTCGCAGGACCAAAAACCAAGGCAAAACACAGCCAGAGCGATGACGCCGACCCGATCCATCACGATCCTCCATCTTTCGACTCAAAAACCATCCGCCCCAGACTGGCCGCGCCCACCACACCCGCATCATCACCCAGTTGAGCCGCCACGACCGACAAGGCCTCAAGGCTGACCGAAGAGGCTCGTTGGCTCAATCTCTCGCGGGTCAAGCGCATCAGCTCGGGACATCCTTCGGCCACCGTGCCGCCCAGGACCAGGAGAGAGGGATTGCACAAGGTCACCGCGTGGGCCAAAACGTCACCAAACATTTCGCCCAGTTCCCGCCACATGGCCAAAGCCCGTGCATCGCCTCGCACAAAGAGTGCCTCAACGACACCAGGATGCAAACCATCCAACTGCCCACCAGCCGCCTCCATCAAATCCGGCCAGGTAAGCGCTTCGCGGCGCAGGCCTTCGCTCAAATTCTTGCCCCCGAGATAGGCCTCCAGGCAGCCGCGACCACCACAACCGCATGCGGCACCCTCCGGCCCGCGCACCTTCACGTGCCCAATCTCGCCAGCCACCCCGTTGGCACCGTGATGAGGCTGCCCCGCTATCACAAAGGCACCACCCACGCCGGTGCCCGCATAAACCACCAAGACCTCTTCGTGGCCCTTCGCTGCCCCATGCCGCACTTCTCCCCAGGCGATGGCGTCCAAATCATTTACGACCCGCGGCCTTGTACCCAGAGCCTGCTCCAGCAAATCAGCCAAAGGCACCTCTCGCCAGCCCAAATTGGGGCCATTGGCCACCACCCCACTCGCACCCCTCACCTGGCCGGCCACCCCCACACCCAGACCATGAGTCTCTTCCAAACCGAGGCCCGCCTGCGCCAGGGCCTCCTGGACCACCTCGACGATGCGAGCCACCACCGCCTCCGGTCGTCGGTCGTCGGCCACTCGGGCCCGGGCCTGAGTCAAAATCCGACCTTCGGCCGTCACCACGGCAGCCCGCGCATGGGTGCCACCCAAATCCACACCTACCGCTGCTTGTTGATTGCTGGGTTCCATCTGGGATGCCCCTTATAACTACAATACGTCCTTCCGCTGCTCTTGCCGGAGGCGGTCCACCACTTGCCGCACGGCCTGGGCCTCGGACACAGGACAAACCAAGACCGCGTCCGGCGTCTCCACCACCACCAAATCCTTGAGTCCCACGCAGGCCACCAGGCGACTGCTGGCGTGGACCACGCAGCCTCTGGAACTCAGCAACAGCGCATCGCCTTCGTAGACATTGTTGCCCTGGTCCTGCTGCATGACTTCGGGCAAGGCCGCCCAGGAACCCACGTCGGACCAGAAAAGCTCACAGGGCAACATCTGGATGTTGGTGACCTTTTCCATGATGCCGTGATCGATGGACACCGAATCAAGATTCTCGAAAACCTCGCTCAGCACGCGCTTTCGTTTCCCCCCGGAGGCAGCACGCACCCGTTCCAATCCCGCATGCAAGTCGGGCAAGTGGCTTGCAATGGCCTGCAGCATGGCGTCGACCCGAAAGACGAACATGCCCGAGTTCCAAAAGTAACCGCCTTGTTGCAAGAAACTGACAGCCTTGGGGTGGTCCGGCTTTTCGGTGAAACAATCCACGTCAAACAAAGCCTGCTTGCCCACCGGATTCAACTTGCGACCGACCCGAATGTACCCGTAGCCCGTTTCGGGCCGAGTGGGGGCAATGCCCAGCGTGATGATGGCACCGCTTTTGGCCGCTCTGCAGGCCGCTCGGATCAAGGTGCGAAATTTCCCGGCCGGCCGGATGACATGGTCGCTGGGCAGGACCACCAACACGCCCTGCGGATCCCGCATGTGGACTTCCAATGCAGCCAAACCCACCGCGGGTGCGGTATTGCGAGCCGCGGGCTCCAGCAAGAGATTGCCCCGAGGCAGATCGGGTAGAAGCTTTCGGATGGGCTTGGCGTGATGCTCGGAGGCCACCACCAAGAGCCGGTCCCAGACACACATAGGCAATATGCGCTCGGCCGTCGCCTCCAGCAAGGTCTGGTCATCTCCACCGATGGCCAAAAACTGCTTGGGACGAAGCTCCCGGCTTAAGGGCCAAAAACGTGTGCCCGAACCGCCTGCCATGATCATGGCGTGAATCATCAAGCCTCCTCCATGGATTTACCGCGCCCTTCCAACAGTTCCACCAAATCGCGCACAATGCGGGCCGTGGCACCCCATATCACCGTATCCTCAAAGGGATAAAAATCTACTTCGAAACGCCGGCCCTCGTGCTCCACCACCTCACGCCTCAGGCCCTGTCGCTCAGAAAACAACCGCCAGGGAACCCTCATAAGCTTCGCCACTTCAGCCGGATTGGTCCTGTAGTCGTAGGGCTCGGGCACCAGGCCCACCACCGGCGTGATGCGAAATCCGGTGACGGTATCCCTGTCGTTCAGAACACCCCAGGTGCTCACGTCCGCAGGCTTCAAGCCCACCTCTTCCCAGGCCTCCCGCAAAGCCGTCTCCCGCGCATCGGCATCCTCTGGCTCGCAAACCCCACCAGGGAAGGCCACCTGCCCCTTATGCGTCTCCACTTCCTCGGTCCGCAACTGCATAAGCAAGTGAGGCTCTCCATC
>JAUVAM010000555.1 GCA_030591745.1 Deltaproteobacteria bacterium | reverse complement strand
CTTCTTGGCCAGGTTGCGCGAGGTGGTGTACTTGCCGCCGATGGCCGACATATAGCCCTTCAAGCCCCGGCGATGGTGATCCACGATCTCGTACTTGCGCGAGGCTTGGTAGACTTGGGTATCCTCTTCCACGAGGGGCCTGACGCCCACGTATCGGTAAAGCACGTCCTCAGGCTTTAATTCGGCCGAGGGATACGCCTGGTTAATCTCATCGATGAAACCTTCGACGTCATCTTCGGTCACGCAGAGTTCAGTTAAGTCGCCCAGATATTCCGTATCGGTGGTGCCGATGAGGCTGTGGCCGCGCCAGGGGATGATGAAAAAATGTCGCCCCGTCTTGGTGCGGAGGACCACGGTGTTATCTTTGACCAGGGCCCGGGTCACCAAGTGAATGCCCTTGGAACGGCGCAGATGCACCTCGTCCGCGGCGCCGCAAAGACGATCGATGTGATCAGCCCAGGGGCCGGCCAGGTTGACCACCATGTCGGCTTCGACCTGAAGGCGGCCTCCCCCGAGCAAATCTCTGAGTTCCACAGGCTGCAGACGCTTGTCGACATGCGTCAAGGACTCCACCCGGGCATAATTGACCAGGCGCGCGCCCAGTTTGGCCGCGCCCAGCAAAAACTCCAGGCAATGCCGCTCGGGATCGCATTGGCAATCGTAATAGATATGTCCGCCGGTGAGCTTGTCCGGGTTCACCCCGGGTTCCAAGGCCGCGACCTGGGTCGGCGACAGGCTGCGGTGACCCAGCAAGCGTTGATCCGGATCCTTTGAACGATTGCGGTCCAGGCTCAACATGTCGTAGGCCAACATGCCGGCCTTGATGAGCCAGTAGGTGTTGCCCTTTTTGTAAGTGGGGATCATAAAAGGCAAGGGCCGCACCTGGTGGGGCGAGATGTGTTGCAAGATGCGCCTTTCGTTCAGGCTCTCCCGCACCAGGCCCACCTCGCCGTTCTTCAAGTATCGCAATCCCCCGTGGATGAGCTTGCTGGTGGCCGCGGTGGTGGCGGAGCAAAAATCGCCTTGCTCGACCAGGGCCACCTTCAGCCCTCGCAGACTGGCGTCCCAGGCCAAACAAGCACCGGAGATGCCCCCGCCGATGATGAGCAGGTCAAAACGATTGGGCGATCCCAGCGCCTCAAAGTCCCGCGTCAGGCTTGTGGGCATCAAGTAGACTCCGCGGCCTGCTTGGCGTCCAGGGCAGCCAAGACCCGCTCCGGCGTGAAGGGCGACTCGTGCAGACGAACACCCACGGCGTCGTAGATGGCGTTGGCGATGGCCGGGATGGGGCCGTTGATGCAGATCTCGCTGACGCTCTTGGCTCCGTACGGGCCCGTGGGCTCATAGGTGGGCACCAGGATGGTCTTCAACTCGGGCAAATCGCGGGTGGAGAAGATCTTGTAATCCCGGAACGAGCCGTTGCGCATGCGCCCCTTGTCGTCGAAACGGTATTCCTCGCACAGGGCATAGCTGATGCCGTTCAAAACGCCGCCTTCGGTTTGGCCTTCGGCCAAGCGCGGGTTCAAGGCCGTGCCGCAGTCGATGGCGGCCACGTACTTGGCCACTTGCACCAGGCCGGTATCCGTATCCACCAAGACCTCTGCGAAATGAGCCGAGAAAGGCGGCGGGCTCTTGTGGGTGATGTGGCTGGCGTGGGCCGCGATCTGATGCTGATCCTGCTCGTACAGAGAACGCATGGCCACTTCACTCAAAGTCACCTTGCGGCGATCGGGGGCGTAGGCCAAACCGCCCTCCAGGCTGACCTTGCTCCAGGGCACCTCAAGCATGGCGGCGGCCACTTTGCGGATCTGCTTGGCCACGTCCAGGGCGCACTTGCGCACGGCCTCTCCGCTCAAATAGGTGGTGGACGAGGCATAAGCGCCCACGTCGAAAGGCGTCAGGTCCGTGTCCGAGCTGCGCACCAGCATCTTGTCCATGCCCACGCCCAGCACTTCGGCGGCCACCTGGGCCAAAACCGTATCCGAGCCCGTGCCCAGATCGGTGGCACCCACCAGGAGGTTAAAAGAACCGTCTTCGTTCATCTTGATGGAGGCGGCGCCCATGTCCACCTCGGGAATGGACGAACCCTGCATCAAGGCGCACATACCCAAGCCGCGCTTGATGGGACCACGGCCCGACTTGCCTCGCTTGCGACGCCAGCCAATCTCCTTGGCGCCCAGCTTGAGGCAACGGGCGAGTCCCACGCTTTCCACCGTCTGCTCCACCCCTTCGCTGCCTTCACCCAGGGCTTTGAAAACAGGCGAGGTCTCGCCCTTCTGAATGTGGTGCATCAAGCGAAAATCCACCGGGTCTATGCCGGCCGCCTCGGCCATCACGTCCATTTGGCATTCCAGGGGAAAACAAGCCTGGGTCGCGCCGTAGCCCCGGTAAGCCCCGCCCACCGGCATGTTGGTGTAGACCGACTCGGCCTGAAATTTCAGCTTGGGCCAACGATAGAGAGGCAAAACCTTGGAGCCGCAGTTGCAAGACACGGTCAAGCCATGGGTGCCGTATGCCCCTGTGTTGCTCAGCACATCCAAATCGATGCCGGTCAGGCTGCCGTCTTTCTTCATGCCGGTCTTCAAGCGGATGACCATGGGATGCCGGGTTCGGCTTAGAAACTCTTCTTCCCGGCTCAGCTCGAACAAAACCGGCCGGCCCGAGCGGATGGCCAAAAAGGCGGCTATGTCCTCGATCAGCACCTCTTGTTTGGCGCCGAAGCCCCCGCCGATGCGGGGTTTCACCACGTGCAGGCGACTGACCGGCCACTCGAGCGCCTGGGCGATGATGCGCCGAACATGAAAGGGCACCTGCGTGGAGGTGGTGAGGCGCAGCCTGCCGTCCTCCAAGGGCTCGGCCAAACAAACGTGGGTCTCGATGGGCGTGTGCTGGGCGTATTGCAACTCGTACTCTTGCTCGAAGAGCAGGTCGGACTCGGCCCAGGCCTCGTCCATATCGCCCACCTGCATATCCACATGCGAGCACAGGTTGCGCTGGGGCTCGTAAGGAATGGGGATGACCACGTGGCAATCGTCTTCGTCGTGAATGACGGGGGCACCGTCTTTCAGCGCATCGCGCACGGCCAAGATGGGCTCCAAGATTTCGTATTCCACCTTGATGCGATTGAGGGCCTCTTCGGCGATCTCGGACGTCTCGGCCGCCACGGCAGCCACACGGTCGCCCACGAAGCGCATCTTTTTGTCAAAAGTGGAAAAATCATAAGGCGAGGGCTCGGGCGCTCCCTGACCGGCGGTGGTCCGCATGACGCGCGGCACGTTGCCGTGATGCAACACGGCGTGCACGCCGTCTGTGGCCTCGGCTTCGGAGACGTCGATGGACTTAATGCGGGCGTGGGCGTGGGGACTGCGCAAAACCCGAGCCACCAGGGTGCCCCGGGGAAGGCGATCCGCGACGAACATGGCACCGCCCTGAGCCAGGGCCATGCCGTCGATCTTGTCCACCGAATGGCCGACTACTTTCCAATCTCGCTTCGGGCTCATGCCTG
>JAUVAM010000028.1 GCA_030591745.1 Deltaproteobacteria bacterium | reverse complement strand
TGGCTACAATCCCGACGACATCGTCTGCTACACCGACACCAACCGTCTGCTGACCCCAGAGGTCCTCTTGTCCAATGACTTCGAAAGCAATATGGATGGCTTCACGACCGGCGGTGATGCGAATGTGGGGCGTGTGGGTCCTTGGCCGCAGAATCCCGCCACCTCGGGGTCTAACGGTGTCTATATTTGTGAGGAGAGCTCGCTACAGACAATCGCCATCGACACCACGGGGCGTACGCGCATTCAGCTTCGCTATGCTTCCAACGTGCGGGCTGACTTGAACACGCAAGAATACTTCGTCACCGAATACTCCATTGATAACTCGACCTGGTATCAGTTGGACATCCAGGGTGACGACTTCCGCGAAGGCTGGCAATGGTTCACTCACATTTTGCCTCCACGTTGCGAGGGTGAGTCCACTCTGTATATCCGTTGGGAAGTGAGCCCCGCCAACGAAACCAATGACTGCGGTTTCGTCGACGACGTGGAAATCGTGGAATTGCCCGATCCCACGGTGCGTTGGACCATGCTTGCCAATGACTTCGAGCCGGCTTCTGGCAACGCTACGGCAGACGTCTGCGCAAGTGATCTTGGAGACTGGTTTTTGGCCGTCTTCGACGAGGTGGGAGACCCCGGTCATCTAAACAAGACCTGCCTGGATGACGCCATCCAGAACCCGGAAACTTCGGGTTCCCAGGCCATTCGGATTGACGACGATCATCCCAACTGGATTCGGGATACGGCTATCGACACTCGATATGTGCCCGTGGGAAGCGATCTGGTGACGAGTTTTTACATGCAATCGGATAACCAGGCGGCCAATGATTATTCCAATGGCTGGTATTCCTATGACGGGGGGACGACCTGGAAGCGCCTGAACGGCGTGGGTCTGGCCGCACCGGAGGTGTACGACTGGTTCCGCTTCGTGATGGATCCAGGGGCCATCGGCCTGACCACCCTGATGGTTGAGTTTCGGGTCCCCTTGGACGCCGACAATGGCAATGGCGATGGATTTTACCTGGATGATTACGAGCTCTTTTGGACTCGAGCCAGTCATGACCTGGTCGGCGCATTCACCGACGAGGGCGACGGGACCTATACGGCCACCATTACCTCGGACCTGGACGGCACGGCCAACGTGACTTGTATTTATCACGGAGAGACAGGCACCGAGGTGACCGACGGTGCTGGTGGGAATTCATCTTCGGAGCCGGTGGTTTTTGAGCCATAAGCAGGAGGCTTGTTTTGGCGCGTTTGATTGTTTTTTGTTTGTTCATTGCGGCTTTTGTTTTTGGCGGCTGTGATTTGGATGTTCGCGGCCCCAACCGCGCACCGGTGGCGGTGGCCGGCCCGGATGCCGAGGCGGTACTTGGTATCTCGGTGCTTTTGGACGGAAGCGCCAGTTACGATCCGGATGGAGATGTCCTCACCCGCTATGCTTGGCAGATTTTGAGCCGTCCGGTTGATTCCGTGGCCGAACCTTTGGACGCCGATAGACAGAAGGCTTTCATGCTGCCGGATGTGGCTGGGGTTTACCTGGTGGCCCTGGTGGTTTCCGATGGGAAGGCGGAATCGGCACGGGACGTGATGCAGATTCGGGCTGCCGGTTGTGATGCTGACATCGAGTGTCAGGATGGTTTGTTTTGTACGATCAACGAGCGCTGTGAAGAAGGCAACTGTCTTCGTGACGCCATGGACTGTTCGGCCGACGACAATGACTGCAGTGCCGGGGTCTGTGATGAAGACAGCGACGCCTGCGTTCAACAGGCCTTTTCCGATGGCACCGCATGCGATGATGATGAACGGTTCTGTACCGGCGCGGAAACTTGTTTGGCGGGTGTATGCACCAGCGCCGGCAATCCCTGTGATCCGCCTGGAACCTGTGATGATGTCTTGGATAGTTGCTCCGGGTCCGAATGCATCGAGGGTGAACCCTGTGATGACGGTTTGTATTGCACGCTGACCGACACCTGCTCGGGGGGTGTGTGCCTTGGATCCGGGAGTCCCTGTGCCGGTCCGGATGGTGACGACGATTGTAACGAGTCCTGCGATGAGGAGACCCGGGATTGCCTGGCCTACGACGGCGATGGGGCGGCCTGCGACGACGGCATCGGCTGTACTCTGGGTACTTGTTCCGCCGGCACTTGTGTCGGTGTCATGGACGAGTCGCTCTGCGGCGAAGACGAGATCTGCAACCTCTGTGCCTACGGCGACGGGACGGGCTGTGGCGCAGCGCCTGCTTCGCTCGCGCTCAGTTGCGAACCCAAGGCGCCCGTCGGCCTGCCCTCAAATTGCACCCTCCTTCTCGACGGCATACCCTGCGAGACGGCCAACATCGAATGCGTGGCAAATGTCATCCCCACCAGACTCTTTTTCGAGTCCTTCGATACCGACCCCGACTTGAATCCTGTCTGGACGACCCTCTTCGGGAATCCGCAGGTTACCACGGAGCTTCCGGGAGGGGACTCCGCGGCGGTGGCGGACGGCAATCTCGGCGGGGACTGGACCATTGAGACCAGCATCGACACCACATGCATGGACGTGGTCTGTCTCGACTTTGACTGGGCTCACGACAACGAAACCCTGGGTGAAGCCATCATCATCGAGTTTTCCACCAACGGGGGTTTGAACTACCGGCAGGCCATCTACCTTGACTTCCATTATAACGGGACGATCGACTGGACAGAAGACGATGTGTTGGCCGCCTGGTTCGGAAATATTTGCCTTACGGATATCGATCCGGCTGCGGCAAATAACAGCGATCTTCGTGTCCGGATCACGCTGCGGTCGAATGCCAATGACGACGAAGTCTACATTGATAACTTCACCGTCATCGGCTTCGCCTCCGTGGCCAGAAGGGTCGTGCTTTTTGAGGCGTTCGATTTCGACCCCGACTCAAACCCCGACTGGATTACGATTTCCGGGGACCCTCAGGTGACGACGGAGCTTCCAGGTGGAAATTCCGCCGCGGTTGCGGACGGAGGTGACTGGACAATCGAAGCCGGCGTGGACACCAGCTCCTGCCACGTGGTGGACCTCGACTTCGACATCGCGCACGACAACGAGGACAACGACGAGGGTGTGATTGTCGAGATGTCCACCAACGGCGGAGGCGACTGGCGCGTGGTGACCGACATCGACTTCGGCGATGGGCGCTGGGCGGCTGACAATGTGCTTCATCCCTGGTACGGCCTGATGCGGCTTTCCGACATGGACCCGGCCGCTGCCGGCAACGCGGATCTCCGAATCAGACTCACGCTGAGATCAAATGCAAACACGAGAGAGAGCTACGTGGATAATTTCGAGGTGATTTGCCACGAAATGCCGGACCCCATGATGATTCTGCCCGAGAGCGAAAGGACGGACAACGGCGACGGTTCATATGACTTCACCCTTTCCGCCAACTGCCAGAATACGAGCAATATCACCTGCACCTGGGATAACGGGAACGACTCGTCGCTCTCGGATCAGGCCAGCATCGTGCATAAATTCGTCACCAAGACCTTCGGCGAGAACAGCACTGGGCAATACGCAAATGACCACCAGGGCGTGACCGAGGACGTTGCCGTTAGTCGCGACTGGCCCGACACGAATTACGACAGTGGAAATGACTCGGATGGGCACGGCATAGAATACAATAGTTGGCACTTCTGGATTCGGTTCGATATTTCGGCCATCCCCAGCACGGCGACGATCCAATCCGTGAAGTTGCATCTTTTTACGCAATACAGAGACGGCTCTGACGTGGATCAAGTCTTCGAGCTGGCGGCAGCGCGCGAGACCATGCCGGGAACAAGTTGGGTGGATAGCGCTGCAACATGGAATCATTACAATGGCACGGCAGCCTGGAGTGGGGGCCATGATGGCGGACAGGGAGATCGCGGGGCTGTTGTGTCTTCGGTGACCATCCCACTGCTTCCAGATGACAGATGGTACACATGGGCATTCAATGGCGACGGGGTTTCCTTCGTTCAGAGAAATCTCTCAGGCTCAGTCGACTTGACGATGTACGGGACGGTAGACGCCTACTGGCGTCAATTCCAGTCAGCCGAGGATTCCGACGGTCGCCGGCCCTATTTAGAAATTACATATGGCTGGTAGACCCTGACCGGCGGTGGACCTAAAATATTACCACCATGCTACCCGGCGCAATGTCTACCGGCTTGCCGTCTTTTCCTAGCAGACCCAGATGATCCCATCGGGGCACCAGTCCCTCAAAGGGGCGCAGGCCGGCGCTTTTTCGGCGCGTGCTTTGGCGGTCCTGCCAGGCCCTTTGGATGCGGGCCTCGTGATGGGGGGGCAAGAGGCCGTCGGCTCGACCTCGGGCTGCGTCGTAGGCGTTGGGGAAGTTGATCTCAGCCCAGAGGTTTTGGCCTGCTTTTCGTTCATTCACCACGAAATACATGCCTTGGGGTGTTGTGGCCAGACCGAGGCGGCGTCCGTCCTCGGCACGGCGCCCAAATCGGGCGCGCAGTGAAGAGGCGAGGCGGCCGTGATGGTAGAGCTTCGCTTCGCCGCTGGCGGCGTCCACCAGGAGCAAGCGAGACTCGGTTTGGGGTACGAAAAGTCTGCGGTGGGCGCGGATGAAGGCCGAGGGATCGGTGTAGTGTTTGCGGATCCAGGATAAAGATTTTTTTCGGGCCGAAGGCCAGAAGGTGGGGGAGAGGCTTTCGTCCCAGCGTAACTCCAAATGCAGATGGGCTGCGTAGCGACGTCCCGTGTCGCGTCCGATGCGGCCGAGGACCTGTCGTCGCTCTACGATTTGCCCTTCGCGTACCCGAATGTCATCGACGTGTTTGTAAACAGAGCGGATGCGTTTTTTCGTCGTGTTCTCATAGTAGCAATGCTGGATGATGACGATGCCGCCGGTGGGTTTGACTTTTTCCTGGGCGAAGACCACTTGGCCCCCGGCCACGGCAAAGACGGGCTGACCGAGATCCGTGTTGCTCAAGCCCACGCCGTTCCAATCCTCGGCCGGGTGAATGCCGTAGGCGTAGCGTTCACCGAAGCGCACCGCCACGTACCAGCCTGGATGGGTTTTGCCGGTTTTTGCATCGCGGTAGGCTCCGCCGCCATCCGGGTCGCCGACGGGAAAGTCAAAGCCGTCAGCCGGAGGCAAGCTTGCCTCCATGAAGCTTGAAAAGACTTGGCCGGCTCTTTGGGCTCTGTGGGGCTTTTTCGGCAGCAGAGATCTAAGATCGCCTGCGTCCAAAGGGGCGCTGGCACCCATGCTGCGGCCTCGATGAGCAAGCAATGTCGTCGGCGGGAAGAAGGGGGCAGGGTCGGGCACCTCAGTCTCGGCGGTCTCTGCCTTGGTGGGTTTTCTGGTTTCAGCCATCGGCTTGGGTAAAGCTTGCCGCGGTTCCACTTGATCTGGGGCCGAGGGCGGTGCGGAAAGAGCTTTTGATGCGGCGATGGATGTCGCGTTCATGAAGGGGGCCAGGAAGAGGAGCGACCAAAAGGCGGCACTGGCCAGCAGGGCGAAAATGGCGGCTTTTTGTATTCCCCTTTCCATGGTTTGATTCCTTTCTTTTCTTCGGGGCAATCAGGATTGCGTACTTGAAGTAACTGCAGATTTCATGCCATACAGAATGACTTATGAATTCAGGCCATCTGGCATGGTCTGAATTCTGGATTGTTGGTCTCTTGACACAGTCATGTGGTTTTTGGTCAAGGAATTCTTGGGAGATGCTGATGCGTGTCGCTTTGTTGGTTTTTTCCTTGTGGCTTGGATGCTTCTTGGCTTCGGCGAGGGGAGGGCTGTCGATCCACGCGCCGGAAGGTATGGTCTTGATTGCTGAGGGGAGTTTTTGGATGGGCTGCAATCCGGCCAAGGCCAAGCTCTGTGAGTCCAACGAAAAGCCGGGCCATGAAGTCTCAGTGCCGAATTATTTTATCGACAAACGAGAAGTTAGTGTGGCGGACTATTCTCGTTGCATGAAGGCCGGTAAGTGCAGGCGGCCGACCGATGGTTTGTTTTGCAATCGCAACCGCAAGGAAAAGCAAGAGCAACCGGTCAACTGCGTAAGTTGGTATCAGGCTCGTTCCTATTGCAAGTTTGCGGGTAAGCGTCTGCCCACCGAGTCTGAGTGGGAAAAAGCAGCACGAGGTGTGGACCGGCACCTCTATCCTTGGGGCGATGATGAGCCCAGCTGTGACAAGGCGGTTTTCGACAACGGCAAGGCGGGTTGCGGCCGTGAGGGCACCTGGCCGATCGGCTCCAAGCCGCTGGGAGCCAGTCAATACAAAGTTCTGAATATGGCAGGCAATGTGAGTGAATGGGTGGAGGATCCCTTCCACCGAAATTATCAAGGGGCTCCAAAGGACGGGAGCAGCTGGGAAAAGCCTCAGATGCTCAACCGCATTACGCGCGGCGGCAGCCTTGGCCATCCGGGCATCAAAATGCGTATCGCCCGGCGCCAAGAGACTCCCCCAAGCATCCAGATGGGGTTTATCGGCTTCCGTTGCGCCAAGGATGGTTCTTGATTTGCTGCATGTTAGATGACGTGTTATCGTCCTGCGCTTAGTGTGAAATGACGAAACTCTGGCGGTCACCACACGGAGGAGACCGAGTATGATGAAGCGAATTGTGATTGGAGTCATCGCGTTTGGCTTGGCCCTTGCCCCTATGGCCTGCGGCCCCAATCTGCCCAAGATCTCGATGAAGCAGGCGGTGGAACAAAGCAAGCTGCCTCTGATCGAGGCCCACCTGTACCACAAGGTCGACCCCAACAAGCCGGACGAGCAGGGTCGCATGAGTCTGCACTGGGCTTGCGCCAAGGGGCACAGAAAAGTTGCCGACTTTTTGGTCAAAAACGGCGCAAAGGTGGCTTCCCTGGACAAGAAGGGGCGTACGCCTTTGCATCTGGCGGCCAACAACGGACACCAGGATGTGGTGACCTTGTTGATTAAGTATGGTGCTTCCGTCGACGCCAAGGACAAGGAAGGCGAGACGGCGCTTCATTTGGCGGTCATGGAAGGACGCAAGCTCTGCGCCGCCAACCTTTTGAAAAGCAAGGCCAAGATCAACGCCCAGGATAAGCTGGGACGATCTCCTCTGCATTTGGCCGTAATGAAGAAGAACGCCGAGCTGTTTGAGTTGCTTATCGAACGCAAGGCCAATGTGAAGGTTAAGGCGCGCTATGACGAAACGGCTCTGCATTGGGCAGCCACGATTGGTGCCAACGAAATGGCCGAGGAGCTTATCGAGAAAGGTGCCGAGGTCAACGCCCGGGACGAGTACGGCGGTACGCCGGTCTACTTTGCTGAGCTGAAAAACAAAATGGATACGGCGGAGCTCATCCGCAAGCACGGCGGCATCGTGGGCGAGAGCAAGCTGCACACGGCCGCACGCGAGGGCAAGCTCGACGTGGCCAAAAAGCTCTTGGACCGAGGGGCCTTCGTGGACGCCAAGGATGAGGGTGGTTCCTCTCCGTTGCATATCGCGGTGTTGTTCAACAAGGTGGATGTAGCAGCCCTGCTCGTCGAGAAGGGTGCGGATTTGAATGCGCAGCAAAAGAGTGGTGCCACCCCTTTGAATCTGGCATTGACCAAGGGCAACCGGGAATCCATCGAGTTGCTCATCGGTACGGGTGCTGACGTTCGCGCCAAGAGCAACACCGGTATGACGGCATTGCATTGGGCGGCCATGGAAGGTCTGCACGACATCGCCGGCAAGCTCCTGGAGAAGGGTGCCGAGATTAACGCACTGGATGAGAAGGGTCGTACACCCTTACACCGTGCAGCCCAAGAAGGTCGCCTGGATGTGTGTGAGCTGCTCATTGAAAAGGGTGCCAAGGTCAACATCAGAGACAGCCGCAGGGCCACTGCCCGTCGTCTGGCCCGCAAGAATCGTCATCGAAAGATCGAGCGTGTCCTTCGCCAGGCCGGCGGTCGCATGTAGCCAGCAGTTCCTCACTCAAAACGACAGATGAGCGATGGCCATTGGCCAATCGTTGCGTTTTTCAGGACCCCGGTTTGGCGCTGATGTCGTAGCGTTCCATTTTTTGATGCAGGGTGGAGCGAGCGATGCCAAGAGAGCGGGCTGCTGCCTTTTGGGTGTAATCGTGGGCGACTAAGGCCTGTTTGATGGCTTCGATTTCTACGTCCCTTAATGTTTTTCCCTTTTTGTAGAGTCCCGATTCAGCCACTTGGTCCGCCAAAGAGGGGGGAGAAAAAGTCAGGTACTTTTCTCCGATGACCGGGTCCGGACAGAGGATGGCCGCCCGGGTTACAGCATGCTTGAGCTCGCGAACGTTGCCGGGAAAGCCATAGGCTTGCATCTTCTCAATAGCCGCTTTGCTCAGTTGTCGCGGGTTGGGGCTGTGACGCGTGGCTCTTTGCAAAAAGGTTTGGGCCAAGAGGGGGATGTCTTTCGGGCGGTCCCGCAAGGGCGGGATGGCGATTTCGATGACGCAGATGCGGTAGTAAAGATCTTCACGGAATTCGCCTGCTCGCACCTGTTCGGGCAAGTGTCGGTGGGTGGCGCAAATAAGGCGGGCGTCCACCAGCTTGGGTTGATCGCTGCCCACCGGGCGGATTTCCCCGTTCTCCAGCACCCTGAGTAGTTTGGCCTGAAGGGCAACCGCCAACTCCCCGATTTCATCCAGAAACAAGCTGCCCCCATCGGCCTCTTCGAAAAGGCCGCGTCGTCTGTTTTGGGCACCGGTGAAGGCACCCTTCTCGTGGCCAAAAAGTTCGCTCTCCAGCAATTCCTTGCTGATGGCCGAACAGTTCAAGGGGACCAGGGCGTGATTTTTTCTCAGGCTCATTTTGTGGATGGCCTGTGCGATAAGTTCTTTGCCTGAGCCAGTCTCACCGGTGATGAGGACGGTTTCGTCGGTGGGGGCAGCCTGGCGAACCAGATTGAAGACGGCTTCCATGGATGGGTCCTGGCTGATGATTCCGCAGAAGCCCTGTTCTGTTTGCTCCGGTTCTTCGCAGCCAACCCGGAATATCTCGCGACCCAGGCGAAGTTGCATGCCGGGTTCGATTTTTGCCTCGCCCACTCGAATCTCGTTGACGAAGGTGCCATTCGTACTGTCTAAGTCCTGGACAAACCAGCCTTGCTCGCGCTCCGTGAGTCGACAATGGAAACTTGAGATGAAGCCGTCATCCAGGCGCAGATCATTGCCTGCATCGGCCCCCACCGACAACGAGCGCCGAAGTGGGATGGACTTCCCTCCGTGACGTTCCAGGACCAGGCTGTGACTGTGATCAGGAGATTCGCACAAAATGTCGGTCTTGCCTCCGGCCAGGGTGGTGGCTGGGGCGACTTCTTTTTTGGCCAACCTGAGTTCCATCGCCAGTTGTCCGAATTGGATGCGTGAACCCGGCTTGATTTCGATCTCCGTGTAGCGTTTTCCGTCTACCGTGGTGCCCTGGCCGCTTGAGTCAGTGAGCCACAGGCGGCCATCTCTTCGGGTGAGTACGCATTGGTGGCGTGATACCGTTGGGTCGGGAATGGCCAGATCGTTGGTGGCGGATCGGCCGATGCGGATGCTGCTAGAATCGATGGGCAAGGTGACTAGCGAGTCGTTGCCCCTGATCACGACGAGTTCCATGGTGGTCCTGTATCGCAGTGTTGGTTGAAGTTTTCTGAAGATATCAAGAAGCCCTGGGTTGATCCAGTGATCAATAGACCAGCTTCAGGCGAGGAAAGGTGCAGGAGTGGCGCGGTGAGTAAACCCGGATGCGGGTTTCGATACAAACCGGGTGGACATCCAGCTCGATTCGATCCGGGTGCTTGCGTCGAAAATGTTTGGCTTTGTGATGGTCGCAGTCCGGGCCATGCTCGTGTTTGTCGATTCCTTTGATCCAGCTTGTATCCAGTCCGGCTGCCCGCAGCTTCTCAATGCTGTGCTCATGGGGAAAAGGCTCGTGAAAAGGATAGGTGGAGCGCAGGTTGCTGCAGGGCGTGTAGATGGCCCACTCTTTGCGCGGCGGCACTTTTGGCTTGAGTTGCAGGGTCACGTGCCGTATATCCACCGGGTTTTGGAAGTCCAAAGCGTACACACAGCTGTCTTTGCTTTTTACCCATCCGACGCCACGCAGGATTTTTTCGGTGCCTTCATCCGAGTTGGTCAGATCGGCGCGAGCGAGCCAGACTTCACCGAGGCCTTCCGTTGGCATGCCTTTGGGTAGCTTGAGCCTGTACTTGGTGACCGGGTTGGATTTTTGGATGGATATGACTTGGTTGCTACGACCCTTTTTCTTCCAGACTCGCTTGGGTCCAAACCAGCCTTCCACGATAACCGGGAACCGGGCCTTGCCGTCTGTCGTTCGCACAGAAAGTCCGATGTCCAGCCGGGGGCCTGCCGCACGCGTACAGTCGGGCTCTTCCGTGCCAAAGCCGTCGCAGTCGGCCAGCATGACCAGCCAGTCCAAATCCCGAGAGCAGCTTGTCGGTTTGAAGAGAGTCGTCTTGTCTCCATCCAGGGCGGCCCAGGGATCGCCTCCTCCACCGCCCGACAGGGCTCCTTTTTTTCGTTTTTAATACACCGTCAAGGTGGCATCGTCGGCAGGTCTCGACTTCCCCATTCGGAGAATCCGCGTGTGGCCTGTTGCTGCATTTTTTTCGTCGGTCTTGAGGTCTCTTGTCTCTGGCTGGGATGATGAGTAGGCGTTGCCGGGAGCGAGCTGCGTCAGTCGCTCTACGTTTTTGGCCTGGCCTGAAAAGGTGGCGATGGTCCAAAGAGGCTCAATGACGGCATAGCGCCAGTAGCCATAAAGTTGGGCTTCATCGTGAGCTTGCCACCAGGTGGCCTGCACTCGAAGTTGTTCTCCCCGTCGGAGCCTGAACTTGCCAGCAATCCAGGCCTGACAACGGTCGTCCTTGGAGCCCAGGCGTTTGGTTTTGATGGTTTTGGGGCGGCCCTTTCCCCCGGTTTGGACAGTCAACCGAAGGTCCTGCGGGCCCAGGGTCCTGGTTTTGGGGGCAGGTAAACCCAGCCAGGCTGTGCCGGAAGCTTCACTCTGCAGCAATAAGCTTTGCTGGACCAGGATGTGGTCGGAAAGCACCTGGTGTGTGAGTCGGTCCTCTAAGACGCGCAGCTTGGCTTTGCTGCTGGCCTTGGCCTTAGCGCCTTGCTTGTCCAGAAGGGCCAGGCCCGCTTGCGAGACAGAGGGATTCGCGCATAGCGCAAGAGTGAAAAACAAGATCGCGAAGATGATTTTCGCTGTCAATCGAAGACCTGCGCGAGTCGCCGTATCAAGGGAAGGGCAGGTTGATGCAAAAATAGAGACTCGCTGTAAATGAGTTCATCGCATCAATCATCTGCGGGAAGATGACCATGCCCATGGTGGTCAAACCACCCAGCATGGATGCGGTGACGATGGCATAAGACACCATGGATTGACCGCGCCGCCCGCGGCGTAGTCGCTTCATCATTCCTCGTCGCTTCATGGTCATGGCTAGCGCCTCCTTCTTCTTTTCTTCTTTTTATTCCGTTTTTGGCATGAGGCCATGCAATCTTTTTCGATTTTGGGCAAGAAGTTCTTTCTGCAAGAAGCCGAATCTGACGCTTTTGGGAGCTTGGTGCATTCTTTCGCCATTTGATTTCTTAGTCGGGTGCAAGTGCGCTTGCATCGAGCGATCTTGTTTCTCGATCGAGCAGAGACTACCGGAGCGGCAAGGAGGGCCACCAGCAGCAACGCAAAAAAGATTCGAATCCGGTTCATCGAGTACTCCTAAGACTATCAGCAGTTGGTTTCATGACGACCATGTTGACCAGTACTGCTGTTTGTTGAGGATTGGCGTTGTCTTCTGTTAGACGAATCATACATCTGGAGCCGCTTTTTTGTAAGTTGATTCCGCCGGTGACATGCTTGCCGCTCTTGCTTGGTTGCCAGCCGATTTCGTTGGCCGAGCGAAGCAATGCCGTGCGTACCGTTGCCATCGTTCCTGGTGCCCTGTAGGTGACCACCTGGGAGGATGTGCCCTGCTCTGTACTCGTGTTGAATACCAGATTGTGGGCATCCGGTACGGTTGGAAGTCCTTCCGGTAGGCTTAGCTTGGTGTCCAGCAAGGGCCTTGGATCCATGGAAGATAAGATGATCATACAGCCATGGCTGACCGGGTCGCTCATGACGGTCGCCAGGCGCATGGTGCCGCTGTTCGCGTCGAAATACCCCACGTAGCCCTTGCTCAAGCCGAAGTTGTGGGCAACCACCTTCAGGCCCCTTTTTTTCAGCGCTTTTTGATAAAAGGCCATCACGGTGCGGAGGTCATCGGTGGTGTTGAAGGTGTTGGCTTCGATGGGGACGTTGTTGGTGCTCAATTGTCCATTAATGCTGATGCGTTGGCTTTGGGGGTAGCCCGGCAGCCCAAGCAAATCTTGCGCTGAGGCGGATCCGACCAGGCCAGGAAAACCCAGCGTAGTCATGATCAAACCTGCCAACAAAATGGAGCCAATTGAGTTCACTGCCTTCTCTCCTTCGAGTCATCAATCGCAGTTGCCGACGCCTTCGGTGAAGGTTTTGCAACCCAAGTAATATTCTTCTCGTTCGTCGTAGGTCTTCTGGTATTCGTCTTCCTTGCCATCGGTCATGGGGGTCAAGTAATAGCCAAGTCGTTGGCCCGTCGGGGGGTGCTTGACGGACATCTTGAGTTTGTGCGGATCGTCGGGAGACATGGCGATGGTGGTGAGGTTGATGTCCATGATCATTTCCGCTGCGAACAGGATCCAGGAAACCCAGGCCCAGGCCATGTACTGAATGATGACGGAGGAGGCCTCGCTCCAGACGAAGTTCACGCGTTCGCAGTACTTGCCGTCTTCGCAAACGCCATCGATGTTCTCGGTTTCGTGAATACACCAGGGATCGACCATCAGCCCCATTTCGATGGTGTTGTAGGTCAACCAATCGCTTCCGCCAGCCGCCTGATTGAACATGGGCTTGGATGCCAAGTCATTACC
>JAUVAM010000045.1 GCA_030591745.1 Deltaproteobacteria bacterium | reverse complement strand
CCGTCACCATCCCCGTCCCCGTCACCATCCCCGTTACCGGTCGCACCGTCGTACTGGTCACCAAGTAGGTCGCCGGCCATGTCACCGCCATCGACCGGATCTTGATCCCCTTGGGGTTCCGTGGTCTTTGACGACTGACATCCGACCGCCAAAGCAAGAACCAGAGTAAGCGCCCAGTGTGCCCATGGGTTCTGCCGAGCCTTCATACCGTCACCCAATACCAGATCGAACATGCACAGGTTAGAAAAGGGAAAATACGGTTATTAACTAACTTGAGACAAAAGCATGATTTTGCGGGAGGATCAAGATATGCCAATTCTGTTAGCAGCGATTATCTAGCCAAGGGAAAACAAGCACGGCAGAGTTTTTGGTACCGGTCACTCGATTGGGTTATTATGCGCTCTAAGATGAGCGAAGAAAGCGCACTTTCCAAGCCGATGAGTATCGCAATTTTGGCGGCGATCTATGTGGCCACCATTGCCGGGTCCATCTTGCTCGGCGGGATGCTGCCGGTGGAATCACCGCTGGTCAAAGTGGCCATTGTCGATCTGGGGGCAACCCTGGTGATCTTTGTCTGCTCGGTGCTCTGTAACAATTCCAGCGTATACGATCCTTACTGGAGTGTGGCACCCCCGGTATTTGTGGGCTACTGGATTTTTCGTGATGGAGATTTTGCCGCCATTGGCCTGGGCAACTGGGTTCTGTTGGGCCTGCTGCTATTGTGGTCGTGTCGACTCACCCTCAATTTCCTGCGCGGCTGGCGGGGCTTGCATCATGAGGATTGGCGATACGCCGACTTCCGCGCGAAAACGCCCAAGCTCTACTGGCTGGTGAGTCTTTTCGGCTTCCACCTGGTGCCCAGTCTGGTGGTTTTTTTGGCGAGTGTGCCTATCTATTACGGGGTCTCTCATAACAGCGGTTCCATGGGCCTGCTGCACAGTACCGGAGCCCTGCTGGTGCTTGCGGCCATCGTTATAGAAGCCATTGCCGACCAACAGCTCAGACACCACCTGCTTTCCGGTGCCGACAGCGGAACAAGTTTGCGAATGGGCCTCTGGGCCTACTCCCGTCATCCCAATTACTTTGGCGAAATTCTTTTATGGTGGGGCGTGTTCGTCTTTGGCCTGGGCACCAGCACCGATGCCTGGTGGACGGTTTTTGGGCCGCTGGTGATGACGGCGCTCTTTGTATTTATCAGCCTGCCCCTGATTGAAAAACGCATGCGCAGCAGAAGAAGCGACTATGCCGAAGTCAAAAAAAGCGTATCGATCTTAGTGCCTTGGTTTCCGAAAGAACCGTGATCGCTGGCACAGGTAGACGAAAAATGACATACTGGCGTTCCCGCATACATGGAACGGAGAAAAAGCCCCATGCGTTTATCGATTCGGCTTACGGAATGATGAAGCGTGCGACAGTTCTGACGCCATTGCTGGCAGTGGTGCTGTTGTCTGCGACCGCGCATGCTAGCACCGGTGGCGGCGAGGGCATCGACCTGGTCTCCGCCATCAGTCTGGCGGTCGTCGCCGCCTGCATCCTGGTGGTGGTGTTCAACGCGATCAAGGTGCCCGCCCTGCTGGCATACATCGTCTCCGGCCTGCTGCTGGGGGCCTTCGCCTCTCCGCTGCTCGGAGACTCCATCCAAATCATGGGGCACATCTCCCACCTGGGACTCGTGTTTCTCCTGTTCATCATCGGCCTCGAAATGGATCTGGGGGGCATCTTGCGCCTGGGTCCGCGAGCTGCCGTGGCCGTTTTGCTCCAAGCCCCGATTGCCATCGGCGCGGTGCTGGGAATCCAATATGCCGCGCTCGCCGCCGGCCTGGCCATCCCCGGTCTGGGAGCGGAAAGCCCGAGCTTTGTCTACTTCGCGGTGGCCTGCTCCCTGGGCAGCACGGCGGTGGTGGTAAAACTGCTGGGTGACAAGTTCGACCTGGGCTCGAAGGCGGGCAAGGTCACGGTGCTTACGCTGATCGCCGAGGACATTTGGGCAGTGCTGGCCCTTTCCTACGTCTCGTCCCAGAGCGGCGGAGAGGGGCACAGCATGTTGGTGATGCTCGCGGGTGGCGCGATGCTGACCGTGGTCTTCGTCCTGTTCTCCAAGTACGTGCTGTCGCGGGTGATGGCCTCCTTCGCAACTGCACCGGACATGCTGGCTCTGGTCTCCCTGGGTTGGTGCTTCCTGTGTGCCGAAGCGATGGCACTCATCGGCCTCAGCGCCGAGATGGGCGCGCTAATCGCCGGCCTGACCATGGGCCGGCTACCCCATCACATCGAAGTTCTGGCCAAGGTATCGAGCCTGCGTGACTTCTTCATGGCCTTGTTCTTCGTCGCCCTGGGCATGACCCTTCCCCTGCCCTCCCTGGCCGTGATGTTCGACGCCCTGGCCCTTACCGCCATCGTCATCCTGGTGCGCATGCTGCTGTTTGCGCCCACGCTCCTGCTGTCGCGGCTCGGGCCCATCGTCTCGCTCACGGTGCCGATCAACCTGTCCCAGGTCAGCGAGTTCACCCTCTTGCTGGTCCCGATTGGGATCGCCGGCGGCGCCTTGAGCGTGGAAGATGGCATGGTGATCTCCTATGGCCTGATGCTTTCGGTGGTCCTCTCCGGCTTCGCCATCAAGTACAACTACCGCCTGGCGATGATTCTCGAACGGGTCCTGGGTATCGGCAGCAAGCAGGCCGCCGGCACCGACGACGGCGATGCGACTCCAGGCGCGGACATCGTCATGCTGGGCTTCTTCCTCAACGCCGAGGCGCTGGCCACCGAACTCAAGAAGACGGCTCCGGAGTTAATCGATCGGATCCTGGTCATCGACTTCAACCTGCAGAACCACGCCAGCATCAGTGCCCATGGCTTTAGAGTGGCCTACGGTGACATCGGCAATCCCGAGACCCTGAGACATCATGGCATCCTAGGCGCTAAGATTATCCTTTCGACCATCAACAACACCTACCTCAAGGGCATATCCAATGAGGACCTGGTGGACGAAATCCGGTGCATCAACCCAGATGCCCGGGTCATCGCCACCGCGGACAACGACGAAGCGGCCACCGAGCTCCTCAGCCGAGGTGCATTCCGCGCCGTCTCCCCCCCGGCCCATGCAGCCCCGGCCTACGCCCAGGCACTGCGTGATGCTGACACACCATAATCGGGATGACTTTGAGGAGGGGGGGGAACCAGTGGCGAGCGACGACCGAACGAGAACCCAGCTGCTTGAAGAACTAAAGCAGGCACAAGAGCAAATTGCCGCCTTGCAGGCCTCGGCAACCATCGCCGGGTGTTGCCAGAACGACGAAACCCAGCTCAACCTGATTGCCGACAGCATTCCCGCCTACGTCTCGTATCTGAACGCGAGCAACCTACGCTATCGGTGGGTGAACAAACAATTCAAACAGGCGTTCGGGCTCAGCCGCGACCAGATCATTGGCAGCCACACCAGGGAGATTATCGGCGAAGCCAACTACGAGTTAGCCCTTCCGTACCTGGAGGAGGTCCGATCCGGCAAGACCACATCCTACGAAAACGTGTTCGGAACGGGGCAAGACAAGCGCTGGATCAGCGTGAACTACGTGCCCGAATTTGGCGGGGACGGAACCGTGACGGGCATCTTCGTTTTGAGCTACGAAATCACCGAGCACAAAAGGGTCGAGGAGGCCTTGCGCGGGAGCGAGGAAAAATGGCGGGCGATTACTGAGTGCTCACCCGACCGCATTTTAGTCGTCGGCATCGACGGCGTCATTCGCTATTTTAACCATGTGGTTGCCAAGAAGACCACTAGAAATGTGATTGGCTTGAATCCCCTCGACTTTCTGTCCGCAGAGAATCGAATCGTCGCCCAGGAGTGCTTCGATCGAGTCCTGGAAACAGGAGAGAGCGGTGCCTACCAGGTCGGGCACTGTCCGCCCGGCGAAGAACCCCGCTACTTCGAATCTCGCGTCGCGCCGCTGCTCGATGAAGGCGAAGTAACCGGCTTCGTGATAAGCGCCTCCGACATCACTGAGCGCAAGCGAAAGGAGGAGGAACGCCTGAGCCTAGAGGCCCAACTTCAGCACAAGCAGAAGCTGGAGAGTCTCGGTGTCCTGGCCGGGGGCATCGCCCACGACTTCAACAATCTATTGGTCGGCATTCTCGGCAACGCGGATCTCGCGCTCCATGATCTGCCACCTCACTCGCCAGCCTACCGGCGAATCAATGGAATCGCGAAGACCGCGCGCAATTGCGCAGAGCTTACTAACCAGATGCTTGCCTATTCCGGCAAGGGTAAGTTCATGGTGGCGGATATCAACCTGGGGAGTCTGGTCGACGACATGAAGGACCTGCTCCAGAGCTGTGTCTCGAAGAAAACCACTCTCGAGTTGTCCCTGCCCGACCAACTCCCAGCCATCACCGCCGACGCTTCCCAGATCCGCCAGGTGGTCATGAACCTGGTCATCAATGCCGCTGAGGCTATCGGTGAGAAGCCCGGACGCATCACGGTGACAGCTGGATCGGCAACCTGCCAGCGCGGCTGTTGCTGCCGAGATGTGTTCCCGGAGGGAAAGGAATGGCCTGGCGGACCCCAACTGGTCCTCGAAGTCGCCGACACCGGCAGTGGATTGGCCCCGGAGACCCGGGCCCGGATCTTCGATCCCTTCTTCACCACCAAGCATACCGGTCGCGGTCTGGGACTGGCCGCGGTTCACGGCATCGTCCGGGGACACAAAGGTGGCATCGAGATCGACAGCGAGCCGGGCAAGGGTACCCGCTTCAAGGTGTTCTTCCCGGCCCTGGCACAACCAGCGAAAACCACGACCCACCCGGCCAAATCCAACGACGACTGGCGCGGCCGCGGTACCGTCCTAATCGCCGATGATGAAGAGATTGTGCTAGAGGTGGTGGCAGAGATGTGCGAGATCCTGGGTTTCATGGTTATGACCGCAAAAGATGGAGCAGAAGCGGTCACGGTTTTCCAGCAACACCAGGCTGAAATTGTCTGTGTCATCCTCGACTTCAAGATGCCCCGCATGGACGGCAAAGAGGCTTTTTCCAAGCTCCGAGAAATTCGAGCGGATATTCCAATTCTTCTATCGAGCGGCTTCAGCGAAGCGGGGGCATCCTGGCAGCTTGAAGAGAAGGGGCTCTCCGGATTCATCCACAAGCCCTATGAATTTCCCGCGCTAAAGAAGAAGCTCAGCGACCTTCTCCACCACTGACCACTGCGCGAACCACATCATAAATTGCAGTCGCTAGATTTTGTGGAAAACCGAGGGACGGAGATACAATAGTCCCAATAAATACACTGGTGGCTCTGCTGGTGATGTATAGAAGAAATCCGTCGTTTGCCCTATAGCCGAGATATGATCACTGACTTATGATGGATGCATGAAAACGGCTGGTAAGACAATTTGTGGCTTTCTTTTCCTCATAAGCGCAAGCGCCTGCGGCGAATCGAATCAACAAATAGATAAGCAGAGCTCGCCCCTTGTTCGTACAATCGCGGCCAGAAAAGCGCTCAGGTCCTTTTTGGAAGGTGAGCATCGCCAACGCTTTATCAAACACTACGGTCCATTCCCCGCGGATACTTACGAATATCAGATCATTGATAATCTAGTTCGTGTTCCAGAGAACTGGACTTACAAGTTGAAACCGGTCATCCGGCTGGGAGTGAAATGGCAATCGCTGGCATCCCCGAGTGACCATCAAGCGGTGATTCAAGAATGGCTTGATAAGTTGGGTTTGCCCGAACGCAGTTTTGCCATGGAATGGCCGGCTGCCCAATGGCCGCAAATGGACCAGACAAAGGACATTGGCGAAACCCTCATGGTTCCCTTTCTGGTGGGCTGCACCAGTGTTGAAGAATTTGGCCAGAGATGCTCGATGTTCTTTCGCTATACCGTAACTCTGTTTCGTATGGATGTATTGCTGGATCAATCTAATAGGCTGGTTAATATAATATCAACTCCACTCAAGCCTCTTTATATTCCGCGTAAACATATGAAAGGTCATTGCTGGTAAGCCTTTCCGCCGAGAGGTCGTGATCCGGGCTCTGCCTAAGTGTGGTTGATTCGGCACACCTGTGGCGTAGGAGTCGCGGGGCGTCCAACTCGGCTCAGGAGATCCTCTATTAACTCACTGTAATCAAGTGTCTTTTCTGGTGGCATACGATTTGCATCGATGCTAGAAGCATTGCCACTATAAAGGGGACATTCATGAATCGATTAAAATCAACTTTGGCCATAGCAAGTTTGGCGCTGTTCGGGTTTTCGGCATGCACTCCGACCGAGGATTCAGCCTCGGTTGAGTTACGGGAACGAACGGCTGCTCTTTCTTCTGATCTTACCCGCCAGATTGTCCAAGCGATCTTATTTTTGGAAGATATCGAGTCCTTCGATAGACTTGACCGGGGATTCGAGGCTCTGGCCGATGTCCTGGATTGGGGCAACGAAGGCGAGGCACCCGAGGTGCCCGAGGACGTGAAACCTGAAATTCCGCCGGCGCCGGCTGAAGGGGAATACCAGGAAGAGAGCATTGATCCGGACGAGGCGGCCCAATCGGTTGAGGATTTTCTGACGACTTGCATTTTAGCGGCCGACAATCTGGAGTCGGAAGTATCGGGTCGCGCGGTCTATCTGCTGCCCGGCAGCTTGCTTTGCTCGGAAGAGTGCCTGGCAGCCAATGATAGCGAATGTGACTGGACCTGTGAAGGGGCAGACAGCCGCTGCCAAGAAGAGCTGCAGGCTTGCCAAGAAAACAGCGGCCAGGATCGGAGCCAGTGCGAAGCCGACATCGATGCCTTGCAAGTGCGGGTGACGGTACGAGAAAATGGTGAGGGGGTAGCGATTGCCTTGCAGGTAGCCGCCGAACGCTACACCTTGGCCAGCCTCAATATCCAAGCAGAGTTGATCTCGATCAACACAGTGCTGGATGAGTTGAAACAGGCCGTGGTTCACATTTCTTCAGTGATCGATGAAGAAGCCATTGCCGTGCCCGAAATCATGGTGGGCAAACTCTCGGTGAGGCTTGAGAAAGACGAACCCGGCGACTTTTCCCTGCGGGTAGCCATAGAAAAAGATATACGCATCGTGATGGAGGTTCCCGAAGGCCAAGGCATGCTCGAACTCAATATTGCCAAAGCTGAGGAGGCCTTTTCAATTCGAGTGGTGGAAGCCGACGAAATCTTGGCGGCCATGGTTGCGCTTAATCCGATGAGCTTGATTCTTCCCTTTGCTGAAGTGCAAGCTTCAGGAGATGGTGATTTGAAGGTGGAGGTTTCGGGCTTAAAGGGAATACTGTTAGTAAGTGGGCCTAATGATTTGTTTCCCCTCATTGGCTTGGGATTGGGTAACGACACCAGCCGGATTCTTCATAACGATGAAGTGATCCTGTCGGTAGACCTCAACGCCATCCAAGAACGACAACTCGATCTTTTCGTAAACGCCGAAGGCGATTTGCCGATATTTGCCCTTGACCCCGGCGTATTACTGCAGGCCTATGTCAATTTCGGCCACCTGGACGCCTACCTGGAAGAAGGCGAAGAACCGGCCCCACCGGAATTGTGCGACCAGACTTACACCTTGAGCTTTTTCGCCGACCAGACTCCAGCCCAAATCAGACCGGTGGAAGCTGATGAGAATCAAGGCGGCGCTATCGAGATCGTAGCCGGCTCCCTCCAAATTCGTTCCGATGCCATGGAGACGACCCTGGACGCCGAAGCCGGCCAGTGTCTGTTCCCTATCGATGAGTGCGAGGCCGTGCAAAACAGCATCATCGAATGCTGGCACGTAAGCTCCTGCCGGTAGACTTTTCGGTCCTCATTTTTTAGCACGCAGGACAACGAAGGCGCCTTGCCCATAACCATCGGTGATATCCAAGCGCGGTCGTTTTGGATCATCGCCCAACAGGGTTTGGACAAAGGCGAAGTCTCCAAAACCCGCCTGCTGGCATAGATTCACCATTTGATCGGTGGAGTAAAAAGTGGCCTGGGCGTAAAAACGACTGGTTTTTCGATTTTGTTGATAAAGTTCCCCCAGCCGGCTAGTTGCATCCACAAAGCCCAGCAGCACAAAACCGTTGGGGTCGAGAATGCGATAGGCTTCTTGCAGGCTTTTTAGCGCATCATCCACAAAGCAAATGCTGGTTACCATCATAACCAGATCGAAACTACCGCTTTCCAGTGGCAGGTCCTCGGCAAAGCCTTTGGTTATCTCGATGCCTCTTTCCCTCGCTTTTTGAGCCATGGTGCCGCTGGGCTCAACCCCCTTCTTGATGCCCAAGGGAGCCGCAAATCGCCCGCTGCCGACGCCAATTTCAATGCCGTTATGAAACGGAGGTAGAAGCTTGCCCATCGCCTTCAACTCGGCCTGGTAGAGATCCTGGTGCTTTTCAAACCAGGATTCGTATTGTTCGAAGTTCTGCTCAAAGGGATCTATTTGGGCCATCAAACCCTCCCGAGAGCGGAAGCAAAACCGCAAAGCAAAAACTTTCGAGGGCCAGAGTGAGAACGCTTTGCGCATCCAGATTTGGTCAGCCTTGTCGGCCCTGTCTCATGCGGAGCCAATGGTCAAACCTGTCCTTATAGAACAGCAGCTTTCTTGAAGATAAGATGTTTGCGGTCCGTTGTTTTATTCTTCTCTTCGATGATTTCATCCAAGTGAGTGCGAATGACTTCGATTGCCTCCGCAATTGAACTATTTCTCACCAACACGCAAACGAATTTTTTCAACAACCGAGTAATATTGGGTCCGAATCTGCCGCCAACCACCACATCCAGGCCATTCAGTACGCCGGAGGTGGCTTTGGCTTTTTTGGGATCGCCATGTTTGATGGATTCATCACCAGAGAAATTTGCATTCTCTCTTTGTTCCAGAAACTCTTCGCCACCGTCAAAAAATCTGTATACCAGATAGTGCTTTGCCATCCCAAAATGTTCATCATTGAAATGCGCGCCATCATCCGTGCCAAAAGCGACTTTTAGCTCCATTAGATTATTTCCTTACCATTGTGTTCTGAAGATTGTTTTATAATTGATTATTATACGTATGAGCAGGTAGAAAAAGCGATGGATATGATCGCGGGTGATGATCAGCGCAAAAATATTGGCTAGCTTTGGGCCTGTCGACCTCGGATGCCACCAGCGGGGTCACCCTCAGGCGGATCGTTGACTCAAACTCGCTTACCCTAACAGAGCATATTGCAACTCTCCCCGAAACAAATTCGTGCAAATTGCATATAAGCACCCGAGCAAGCATTCCGACAAACGGCATAACACGCTGTAATCATTAGACCATCCAAATAATCATTCTTTGGCATATTCAGTGCAAGCTGCTCTTTCGACTTGCCAGAAACGGCACCGAATAGGCGGCTGTCGGGGCGAGCGTCAAGGATCAAAACACAACGAAAGGAGACATACGATGACACGTGCTGACATGGGGGTCTTTGACGGTGGAGGGGAAAAAAGAACGGCTGCGATTCTGGATGAAGAATTGTGTATCGGCTGCGGTGCTTGTATCGATGTTTGTCCCGAACAGGCAATCGATATGGGCATGGACGCAGTAGTGATTGACAGACAGAAGTGTACGGGCTGCGGTTCATGTGAGGTGGAATGCCCGAACGAGGCCATCTCCCAATCCGATTTGTAGCAAACGGAGCCCATCGAGGCATGAGAAAAAAAGTTAACCTTATTTCCGGCGAAATTCAGCGCTTGAGCGCGGCGTCGATGGCCCGCGGATTGAAGCCGCGGAGGATCTGGCCGTGGACGTCTAAGACGGGGACGCCCCGGGCGCCGCCGGATTTGGCCAGCATTTCTTTCAGGTCGGCTTTAGATTTGCCGACGTCTTTCTCGATGAAATCTATGCCTTGAGAGCGAAGGTAGCGGGTGGCTTTTTTGCAGTAAGGGCACCAAGAAGTGGTGTAGCAGATGACCTTAGCGTGATGGGCCGGCTTGGCGGGAGCTTTCTTGGCGTACTTTTCGGGATCGACATCGTGCTTTTTGAGCAACTCGTCGATGGGAGTAGCCGGCACGATGGAGTAAGAACCACCATGCGGATGAATCGCCCGCTTACGATAACGCTTGGGAACCTTCTGGATAGAGTCCACGTAGTGGATTACGCCCTTGTTGTCGGTAAAGCGCCAGATTCCCGCCATGGGTTCGGGCTTGAACAACCCAGAGCCAAGTTCATCGCCGGGCTTGGCCGGCGCTTTGGCAAGTTCAGCGGGAGGCTTGCTCTCCGCCAGCGCCGAGCCCTCCTCCGAGGCCTCCTCGCTGGGGTCCGGTTTCTCCGTCACGGTCCACTCATTTTCCAGCTCACAAGCAATCAAGGCCACGGCCAGCAGAGTGAGGATGGGCAGCCAACAAGTAATGAGGCGCTTGGCGCCAATCATGCGAACCTCCTTGTTCTATAATTATTGCCTACTCCTGCGGACCCACAGGCCGGCCAGCAGCAAGAGCAACCAGCCACTCCCGGTCGCCGGATCGGCACCATGTGCGCAGTTGCAGCCCGTCGCCACCTGGCTCACACACTCGTTGCCCACCCCGTCGCCGTCCGAGTCGGCCTGGTTGGGGTTGGCGATCTCCGGGCAGTTGTCGCAAGCGTCGGGCACGCCGTCCTGATCGGTGTCTAGGGAGTTGTCACCCTGGGGACAGAGGTCCACCGCGTCGCAGATGCCGTCCGCGTCGGCGTCCAGGTCCACCAACCCGCAGCCGCAAATCCCGGCAACGGTCTTGTCGGGATCATCAGGGCAAGCGTCGTTACAATCGGCGGTCCCGTCACTGTCCGTGTCCGTGTCCGTCTCCAGGTTGCCGCAACCGCAGGTGCCCGGGGCGACCTTCAGCGGATCGTCGGGGCACAAGTCATTGCAGTCGGGCGTGCCATCCGAGTCGGTGTCGGTGTCGGCTGTCCCGCAGTCGCAGGTGCCCGGAGCAACCTTCAGTGGATCGTCGGGGCATTGATCATTGCAGTCGGGCGTGCCGTCCGAATCGGTGTCGGTGTCGGCTGTCCCGCAGTTGCAGGTGCCCGGGGCGACCTTCAGTGGATCGTCGGGGCATTGATCGTTGCAGTCGGGTGTACCGTCCGCGTCGGTGTCGGTGTCGGCGGTCCCGCAGCCGCAGGTGCCTGGGGCGACCTTCAGTGGATCGTCGGGGCAAGCGT
>JAUVAM010000029.1 GCA_030591745.1 Deltaproteobacteria bacterium | reverse complement strand
GGTGGATTGCACGGTGGATAGCTGCGTGGACAACGGGTGCCTCCACGAGCTGGACCACACGCGTTGTGAAGACGAGAATATCTGCACCGAGGACGCCTGCTCCCTGGAGGGTTGCCAGCACACGGATGTGGAAAATCCTACGGAATGTGACGATGAGGACCCCTGTACATTAGGCGATGCTTGTTTTGAAGGCAGGTGTCAGGGAGAGCCCGCCTGTCCCGCCTCCACGGATTGCATCATCAATACCTGCGAAAGCGATGGTGCCGGGGGTTATGCATGCGAGTCCGCCGAAGTCGAATGCGATGACGGCGTGGATTGCACCCTGGATAGCTGCGTGGAAGGCCTGGGTTGCGATAATTCCCCCAGCGATGAGTATTGCATAGAGAATGACCATTGCATTGACAACTGCAACGCCGACCCCGCCTGTATTGCCAACTGCGCATGCATCGCTCCATACTGCGACGTGGAATTCGGTTGCAGCCGGGCCTATCTGACGGACGAGTCATGTGAAGATTCGGACCCATGCACCGAGAACGACAAGTGTGTGGGCATCGACGACAGTATTTTATGCGTCGGCAATCCTTCTACAGGCAACGCCTGCGAAGGCGGCACCTGCGTGGTGGGTGCTTGCTGTCCCGCGGCCAGCGTCTGCATTGAGCCGGGTTACGTGGGTGCCGAGTGTTGCTCTGGTCGGGATTTCTGTTGCACTTGCGAGCCCCCCGACGATCCGCAGTTTGTCGTTTGCTCCGTGAACGGTGAGTGCATGTGCCCGATAGAATTGCGTGGCCACTAGATGGGAAATATTGGTCTTGGAATTTTGCCGACCTGTGGTCATGAATAAAAAACGAATGGCTTTTTTTTCGATATTGCTGATGGTGTTGAGTTTGGCTCCCTTTGCGAGGGCGGAGGAGGCCATGGAGAAAAAGGAAAGCCTTCCCCTGGTCACGGACCGACCTAGTTTTTCAGACAGCGCCGCCATCGTCCCGGAGGGGTATGTCTTGTTTGAGTTTGGGGCAGGCTTTGATCACGACGTCGACGGAGACGGCTTGACCCTGGCGATGCCCTTGATTCGTTATGGCATGACCGAAGGAATGGAAGCGCGTCTGGGCTTGCCCGCTCTTCAGATGTTGTGGCCTGCCGCTTCGCCGGACGAGACCATGTTGGGATCTTTGGATTTGGGCATTCGGTTCGTGTACAAGCCTTCGGAATTTGCCACGGTCGGCTTTCAGCCTTTCGCCTGTTTTCCCATTCGGGACGATGATTATGGCTCTTCGGGCGTGGCCGCGGGCCTCAAGTTGCTTTGGGCCCTGGGCCTGACGGATTGGATGGAAGTGGCCGGCAACTTCGGCATCCTCTTCACCGGCCTGGGCTCCGACGGCGTGCAGGATCGGCAATACCTGGCCAGCCTCGTCTTGGGCTTTGCCTTGGCAGAGAAATGGGGCACCTTTGTCGAAGGCTATGGGCTGATTCCGGAAAGAGATGCGGATTTGGCCGCGGCGGGCCTCAATGTGGGCCTGAGCTGGCGCATGTCTCCTGTTTGGCAGTTGGACGCCTTTTTGGGTTCTAATTTGAATGCGACCGAGGCGGTGTCTTTGGGCTTTGGTGGTGCCTATCTGTGGTGAGGGGCCATTTTTCATTTGTTTGGGATTTGTTTGGGCTCTTGACGAAGGGGTGTATTGCTGGGTATTTAGGCGCCTGGCATAAGGAGATCCGGCGTGGACGCATCCAAGGCCCTGGAGTTGGTGAAAGACAGCTTGGTAGAGCAGTTCGATTTGGACCGGGAGGTCTTGCAGCCCGAATCTCAGCTTTTTGCCGAGCTGGGTCTGGACTCAATCGATGCGCTGGACCTGGTGGGTATCTTGGAGCAGCGCCTGGGCTCGCCCGTGCCCGATGAAGAACTCAAGAGCATCCGAACCGTGCAGGACGTGGTGGACTTGATCATGAGGCAGTCGGGCCAAGAAAGCTCAAAATGACGACCGTGGATTGGGCCGGCCTGGATCAATGGCGGCGGGAGGGGGCGCAAATTTGGGCCAGTAAGCGCCTTGATGAGTCGACCCCCTGGTTCGACGGTCACTTTCCCGGCCAAGCCATATTGCCCGGGGTGGCCATGTTGGCTTTGGTCTGCCAGGCCACCAGGCGGGGATTTGATGAGGCCTTGAGCTTGCGTCAGGTGGCCAGGGTTCGTTTTCGCGAGGTGGTGACACCCGGGGTGGAGCTTGCCTTGACCCTCGACTTGAAAGAATCCCCGGAGGAAGTGGAAACGGTCTTTTCCGTGAATGCCGGAGAACTGAATTTTGCCCGGGGTCGTCTGGTTTTCGCCCGGCGTGATCGCGGATCTTGACACGCGCGTGAATATCGGTTGGAAATGGGCCGATTTGATGCCTGGCCGATTTGATTCCTGACCGATTTGATGCCTGACCGATTTGATGCCTGAAAACAGGGAGCGTAGAGCGCGAAATGAAAGACATCGAAAAACGCATTGCCCAAATTCTCATCGATGAGCTGAAGCTGGAGGATGCGACAGCCGCGGACTTCGACCCACAGCTCGATCTGGTGGATGAACTGGGTATCGACAGCATGGATTTGACGGCCGTGGTCTTAGTGCTTCAAGACGAGTTCGAGATCAGCATCGACGAGGAGGATTACCCCAAACTCAAGAACGTGGCCCTTATCGCGGCATACGTCCAGGAGCGATTGGGCTCTTGATGTCCAAACTGGGCGATCTCAGGCGGGTTCGCGAGGCGCGCCCCGGCAAGTGGAAATTTTCAGAGCTTCTGGCTGATGCGGCCGTACGCGAGCGATGGGAAAAAGTGCGCAAGTACTTTTTCATGCGCGAGTCCACCTACGACGTTTCAAACCGCTGCAACATTCGTTGCGAGGGTTGTTATTACTACGAAGGCGACAAGCAGTTCGCGCCCGAGAATCAGGACCCGTCGGCCTGGCGAGAGCTGATGCAGGCCGAGAAAGCCCGGGGCATTACCTACGTTGTTTTGGCCGGGGCCGAACCCGGCCTGGTGCCCGAGTTGTGCCAGGTTTGTTACGAAGAGCTGCCCTTGGGCTGCATCGCCACCAACGGGGTGCGACGCATCCCGGATGGCGTGGACTACAAGCTCCATATTTCGGTTTGGGGGAACGACGAGACAAGCCGTCGTTTGCGGGGTGCCAAGGAATTGCTGAACAGGCAGATGGACAACTACGCCGGCGATGAGCGGGCTGTTTTTGTGTACACCTACACGCGGCACAACGTGGCCGAGGCCCGGGTCGTGGCCGAGCAACTGGCCAAGCGTGGCGGCAAGCTGACCTTCAATGTTTTCAGTTCGCCCCTGGGGTATGCGGGCGGCTTGCGCCATGACGCAGAGAGCCTGTTGGCCATGCGGGCCAGCATGATGGAGCTTTTGGAGGCCTTCCCCGAACATGTTCTTTTCTCCAGCGCCAACGCGATGGCCCACAGTCACGCCTTGGGGCTGCACGCTTTGTACGATTGCTCATATCCGCGCTGCAATCCATCTACCCACATTGGCTTGGGCCGCAGTTTTCGACAGTATCGCACCGACTTGAATTGGGATCGGGCCGCGGCTTGCTGTGTGCCGGACACGGACTGCGACGACTGTCGGCATTACGCCGCGGGCTCGGCCGTCGTCACGGCCCGCTTGCATCGCCACGCGACGCAGCCGGACATCTTTCGGTCCTGGCTGGACTACGTGGATACGTATTTGGCGGTCTGGGTCATGGGCTATGAAAAGGGCGAAAACCTCAATCAACATTTGGTCGCACCGCCGGGCGAGGTGTTGCGCCCCTGACGTGAAGGTTCGAAGATGAAGACGGTTAGTTCCCTGCTGGATGGAGAGTGGTTGGCACGCTATCGGCGTATCTCCAAGCTGAACATTCGATCCTCCATTTACGATGTCACGGACAAGTGCAACCTGCGCTGCAAGGGTTGTTTCTTCTTTTCCTCGGGTGAGCAGCACGTGGCCCAGGAAGAAATGGATGTCGAGCGCTGGGGGGCATTCATCGAGGCCGAAAAAGAGCGTGGCGTTAATTTGGCCATTCTCATCGGTGGCGAGCCGACCTTGCATATGGATCGGGTGGGGGCTTTTTATGATCGCCTGCCCACCTACTGCGCCACCAATGGCCTCATCAAGGTGCCCCGGGATCGCTTTCCCGACATGATGGTCGGCATCAGTCTCTGGGGTGACCCGGAGATAGAAAAGCAGCTCAGGGGCAAGGATACCTTCGCCATTTCTTCGAAGCATTACGCGGGGGATCCCAATACCTATTATCTTTACACCATCACCCCGCCTCAGTTGGGGCACATCGAGCCCATCATCAAGAAGATCGAAGACGTGGGCTTGAAGGTGCATCTGCAGCTTTTGAGCAACGACGAGGGCGTGGGCGGTTTTACCTGGAGCGAGGAGCAGCTCGCGCGCGTACGAGACGAGATGGACGACATGCTCGACAAATACCCGCGTAGTGTCGTCTCCAGTCATTACTACCACGAGGTCTTGACCACGGGGCGGATGCTGGGGCGGCCTTTCGGCTGGATGGAATGCCCCTCCGTCACCGAGCCCATGGATACGCGGGAGCCTCGCCCCAAGCGCCTCATTCGATTCATTCGCTGGGCCAGCGATCTGAAGACTACCCACCGGTGCTGTACTTCAGCCACCCGGGATTGCTCAACCTGCAAGGATGGGGCGGCTCATATGAGTTGGGTGATGGTCAACAAACGCGCCCACATGCGCTCGACCCAGGATCTTCAAAACTGGGTGACGGTTTACGAGATGTTTGCCAAGCTCTATCGGTTCATCCCCTGGTGAAGATTCGGCCCCCATGACCAAGCGTCCCTGGATAATAGGAAGCGACCTGCTCTCCCCTTTGGGCTCCGAGCCCGAAATCCAATGGCAGCGGGCGGCGGCCGGGGAAAGCGGCATCGGGCCCTTGACTCGTTTTCCCCTGCCCGACGATTTTCCTGTGACCGTGGCCGGTCAAGTGCCGGCCATCGATGTTACGCCGTATGATTTTTTGTCGCCGCGAAAGATGGCCCACTGGACATCCCCCATTTTTCTCCACGCCATGCTGGTGGTGCACCGCGCCATGAAGCGAGCAGGTTTGGAGATCGATGCGGCGCTTGCACCCCGCGTGGCCACGACTTTTTCCACGGCCATCGGAGGCTTAGACGCCGTTTTGGCCGCGGATCGGAACATGGTGGCCCGAGGCAGGTTGCCCCATCCCTTCGTCAACCCCAACGCTTGCGTGAACATGGTGGCCGGGAAGGTCTCCATGCTCACCGGTGCCACCGGACCCATCACCACCACCATCACCGCATGCGCTACAGGCAACAGCTCCATCATCGCCGGTGCCATGTTCATCGAAGCGGGCATGGCGGATGTGGCCATTTGCGGGGCTGTGGATTTTCCCCTGGTCGAGCCCATCGTGGGTGGCTTCGCCACCATGAACGGAGCTTACAAGACCAAAACGGACTCAGAAATGGACGTGCGGCGAGCCAGCCGGCCTTTTTCCGTGGATCGGCGAGGTTTTGTGGTCAGCGAAGGCGCGGCCTGTGTGCTTTTGGCCAGCCCCGATTTCGCTCGGGCCCATGGCCTGAGCGCTGCTTTCGAATTGGCCGGTTGGGGCATGAGCGCCGACGCTCACCATTTCGTGGCGCCTCATTTGCCGAGCGTAAGCCGTTGCATGAGCGACACAATCAAGCATGCGGGTCTTGGGCCGCGGGATGTGTCGGCCATCAATGCCCACGCGGCCTCCACCAAGGTCGGTGATGCGGTGGAGGTGCAGGCCCTGAGGCAGGTTTTTGGCGAGCAACTGCCGCCACTTTCCGCCAACAAGTCTTTGATCGGTCACGCCATGGGGGCTTCTTCGGCCATCGAGACGGTTTTGGCTTTGATGGGTATGGAGCGAGATACGATTTTGCCCACCATCGGCTACAAGGCCGACCCCGCCCTGGGCGAGCTGGATTGCGTGGCTGAAGGGGCTCGATCCCTGAAGCAGGAACATGTGCTCAATAACTCTTTTGGGTTTGGGGGTTGTAACGCTTGTTTGCTGCTGCGTCGCCTGGCATGATGTGGGTGTTTGTAGGGCCGGACAAGGTACAACATGCGCGCACCCTTAAATCGAAGAGTATTTGTCATAGGCTATGGCGCGGCCACCCCATTGGGTATGCATTTTCAGACTACCTGGGAACATGCCGTGGCGGGGAAGGCCGGTTTTCGACGCCTGACCCGATTCGACATCGACACGCCTTGTGACGTGGTGGGCGAGATTCCGGACTGGGATCCGTCTTCTTTGGACTTCGTTACCGAGAAAGAGCTTTATAACTGGAGCGCCCGGTTCATTTTGTTGACCATGTCGGTATGTCAGGATGCACTAGCCGACGCGGGTCTGGAGATGACCCCGGAGGTGGCTCGGCGAACCGCGGGCTTGGTGGGCTCGGCCCTAAATGGCCACGATGCTTATCGCCAGGCTGTCCGGGTCTTGGCGGAATCAGGCCCCAATCGGATAAGCCCCTATCTTTTGCCCAATCTTTGCGGCAATTTGCCCGCCGGCAAGGCCGGCATGTTGCTGGGTTTTCAGGGCCTGAGCATGTCCCCGCAGGGGGCCTGCGCTTCGGGCAACCATGCCATCGGCCTGGGTGCCAGGCTCATTCGGGACGGGGATCAAGATTTCGTGTTGGCAGGGGGTGTGGATGCTTCTTTGCTGCCCGAAATCATCTACGGTTTTGCCAACATGGGCGCCACCATCAAGGTCAAGGAGGGCGACAGGGCCTATGCGGATCCCAGCCAGGCATCCCGGCCCTTTTCAGCCGATCGGCGTGGTTTTGTTTTGAGCGAAGGCGCGGGCGTGGTGCTTTTGGCCGCGGAAGACGTGATGAAAGACCACGGCATCACGCCCAGGGCGGAAGTTCTGGGCGTGGGTTGGACCTCGGACGCCTTCCATTTTACGAAGCCCAACCCGGTTACCATTCAGCGGGCCATGCGGGATGCATTAAGCGACGCCGATGTGGCACCCAGCGACCTGGACTACATCAACGCCCATGGGACATCGACACCCCGGGGCGACTCGGTCGAGTTGGCCTGCCTGAGGGAAGTCTTCGGCTCGGGTTTATCCAAGATCCCGGTTTCCTCCAACAAATCCCAGCTCGGTCACACCTTGGGGGCCTGCGCGGCCATTGAGGCGGCCTTGACCATTGAGGGCATGCGACAAGGCTTGGTCCTGCCCACGGTCAACCATGTGCCGGATCCAGAGATGGCCGACCTGGACGTGGTGCCCAACGAAGTCCGCCGCATGCCGGTCGAATTGGCCATGTCCAACGCCTTCGGTTTCGGTGGCACCAACTGCTGTATTATTTTTCGCGGGGTGGATTAAAAATGCGACCCGCTCCCTTTTCGCCAGAATTGCTGAAGGGTAGCGATTCCTATGTGCGGGATCTGGAAGCTGACCTGGTCTACCATCGAGCCCAGAGCCGGGTACTCTATGCGGACACGGATCGATCGGACGTGGTCTATCACGCCAATTACCTTCGGTATTTCGAGTTCGGTCGGGCTTCCTTGATGCGCGAGGTGGCTTTTCCTTATGCCCAGGTAGAGGACGATGGCTTTGTTTATCCCATCATTGACTTGAGGCTGCGGTTTTTCGCGCCTTTGCGCTATGACGATCCTTTCTGGGTTCACACCCGTCCCGGTGAATTGGGGCGCGTGCGCATTCGTTTTGACTATGTCATCACCCATGCCGAGTCGGGCGCATTGGTGGCCCAGGGCTACACCCAGCACTGCGCCTTGAACAGCAAGGGCAGGCCCGTCGCCGTGGATCCCATCACGGTCAAGACCTGGGTAGATTTTCCGAAATGACCTCTACTCGCCAGGAGCTGGAGATCGACAGGCCAGCGTACCTGGCGGACCACCGTTTGCCCGACCTGGGCGAAGGCGCGCAAAGCGTGTTGCCCGCAACCGAGGCCCTGCAGGTTTTGGCGGCGGCCTGCCTGGGCGCCTCTCCTGGTGTGGACACAAGTGTCTGTAGCCATGCCAAATTTATACGCTTTTTGCCCACCGCGCAGCCGGCGCATGTCCAGATTGAGCTGGAAGATCGGGCGGAGGGTTGTGTGGCCAAGTTGATGAGTCGCAGGCCCGCGGGTCGCAGCGGCCTTTCTCGTATGATGGAGCACATGCGGGTCCAGTTTGGGGAGATGCCGGGAGCGATGGGCGCGGAAGAGGACCTCGACGCTCTGGATGCCTGCGGCCTGCCTGGAGCCGGTTTGCGCCTGGATGCGGCACGTGCCTATGCCGACCTGGTTCCCTTTGGGCCTGCCTTCCACAATTTGACTGGTGAGATTCACCTGTCTCCGGCGGGGGCTTTTTCCGCCATCCGGACGCCCGAATTTTCCGCGCCCATGGAGCCATTGGGTTCGCCCTTTGCCCTGGATGCAGCCTTTCATTTGGCCTGTGTTTGGGTGCAGCACGTGCACGGCGTGCTGACTTTTCCCGTGGGTTTTGCCGGGCGTCGGGTGCTCAGACCCATCGCTTCGGGCCAGAAGGTATTTTGTCGAATTTGGCCCAAGGGGCAGGGGGCCGAAGGCCACCGTTTTGATTTGTGCTTGTTGGACGATTTGGGTCGAACCTGCGAGACGGTTTCCGCATTGATGATGCAGGATCTTTTTTCGGGCAAGGTGGCGGTTCCTGAGTGGGTGCGGATGGGCAGGCATGGACAGGAAAAACTCAATCGCTTTTTTCAGGCCGCCGACTTGCGGGCCGTGTTTTTGCCCCTGGATGCCGTGGCACCCTATGTGGAGAATTTGGCTTTGACCGATTCCGAGCGAAGCCGTTTGAGCTCGATGGGCAGCAAGCGGAGCCGCAGTTTTGTGGGAGCTCGCCTGGCCTTGAAGGCGTTGGCGCGCCTCCATGGGGTGCGGGGTCGACCGAGTAGATTGGAGACCGTGGCAGGTGATGGCCTTCGGCCGGTTTGTCCTGGTCTTCAACATGTCGCCGCGGCTCACGACGACCGGTTTGCAGTGGCTGTTGGCGCTGATGGACCGGTGGGCGTGGATCTTGAGCGAAAGGCCGAGTCGGCAAAGCGAACGGCCCGGCTTTGGCTGGACGAAGAAGAGCGAGCCTTGTTGGAGGCCTCTGATCAGGATGGCGATGGCGCTTGGTTGCGCGCCTGGTGCGCCAAGGAGGCCGCGGCCAAGGCCCTGGATTTAGATAGCTTGGCCGCGGTGTTTGGCCGGGCACGTATTGTGGGGACGGACCTGGATGGGGTGGATCTTCGCCTGGACGGACGCGAGGTGAGGGCACCCTGTCTCGAGCTCGAGGGGAGTACTTTATGTGTGCTGAAATTAGCGAATTGATGAAGGGCGAGGCCTACCGGCGCCATGCCGCTAAGTTGGGTCTGGAGCTGCAGCGCATGCCGCCCGGGGCGCTTCAGGGTTTGGCGATCGAGGGCGCTGAGCGTGCTTGGCTTACGGAGCAGGGATTGCCGCGTTTTGCGCCTCCATTTTTGGTTTTCGGTGATTTCGATGGGCGCTGGCTGCCGGAATTGGGCTCATGGTCCTGGCTTGAAGATCGCAAGGTACCAAAATCACTAGCGAAGCGTCGGGTTTTGGGAATCGATTCCGAAGAGAGGCCCATTTGTTTGCCGGAGACTGAGCCTGCGGTTGTGGCCTTTGATCCGGGGCGTGATTTCGAGCCCATTTGGGTCAATGCCGGCGTTCAGGCAATGGCTTGTTGCTGTTTGGCCTGCCAGGAAATGCACTTGGCTTGTGAACATCCTGACTGTGTGCCGCCGGAGCAGGTTGGGGCGCTGGAGCGGAAAATTCGCGCCATGGATCCCAGCGCCTTGCGTCCCGGGGCATTCTGGGCCATGCAGATTCACGCGTACTTGAATCCATTGGTGGGGCAGGATGAGGCCCATTATCGTGAGCGGCAGCGGGATTTTGTTTCGAACTATCGCCTGGCCGACGACGCCAGCTTGTACATGTTGCGCGTGCCGGTAGACAAGCAGGGGCTTGGGAACCGATCCGAGCGTTTTCGCCAGGGCAGCTTGATCTGTCTTTTTCTGTTATGGCGACGGCTGGAGGAGCAGGTGGCCAGAATGCAAAAGCCCTTGCAGCTATGGATCGAAGTGGGTGAGGAAGATGCGGGTTTGGACTGCGTGGTCGTTTGCGGCCCGGGGGCACCGGAGCAGGCTTTCCCCTGGGTTTTCGAGGGAGTCCAATGGGATCTCCCGGCGCCCGCTTTTTTGATCGACTCTTTGGATGAAGATCTGCAGATCGGTCGCGGTGGAGATCGCTGGGTGATGAGACGGAAGTAGGCGTTTTTTCAGGTGTCGGATTCTTTGGGGGCTACGGATTGGGCCAATTTCTTTTCTTGTTCGGCCACTCGCGCCCGGACTTCGTCCATGTCCAGTGACTTGATTTTGTTGATGAGTGTTTCCAGGGCGGCTTCCGACAGGGCAGCCTCCTGGGAGAGAATGAGGACTTGCTCGCGGAAGACAATCAGGGTGGGAATGTTTTGAATGCCGAAGGCTTGGGTCAGCTCGCCCTGCTCGTCGGTGTTGCATCTGGAAAAGCAGATCTCCGGATGTGCATCGGAGGTTTTCTCAAAGACCGGCTTAAAGCTTTGGCTGAGTCCACTGCTGGGCGACGAAAAATCGATGAGCACGTAGTCGTTTTCCAGCAGGGTGCTCTCTAAAATGTCAGGGCTCAGATCGATCACGGCCATGGTGACGCTCCTTGCTCAGGCTTGTTCGCGCAGGAGATCCTCGATGGCCTGACGATCCCGTTTTCCCGCGGCGTTTACCGGCATGTGTTCAATATACAGGAATCGTCGGGGTAGGGCCATCGGCTCAAAACGATGGCCCAGGATTTTTCGGACTTGATCTCGTCCGGGCGGATTTGAGCCGCTTATCACGGCCACGATTTGGTTTTCACGGGCGTCTCTGCTGGGCCGTGAAAGCACCCAGCAATCATCGATGCCCGGGATGGCCAAGAGAACGCGCTCCAGTTCCACCAGGTCCACGCGCTTGCCGCCGACCTTGACCACGCCGTCGGCACGCCCCAAAAGGGCGAAGCGCCCACCCTCGGTCCAGCGGGCCCTGTCGCCGGTGACGAAAAATCCCGCAGCGTTTCGAGCAAGCGTCGGGCTCAGAAAAGGTGAGTCGGCGGCCAAGCGCTCGCCTTCCAGCTGCAGGTCGGCGGCGGGAAGCGGCGTCCAGTCACGCTCTTTTCGATCCCGCCAGCGGGTGGCCAGGCCGCCGGTTTCGGTGGAGCCGTACAGTTCGCAGACCGGCGTGTTCGTCAAAGCCGTGAATCCCGCGGAATCCTCTTTTGGCAACATACCCGCCGAGGAGATGGCCAGGCGCAGGCCGGCAAGCCGGGTTTGGCTGCGAACCAGCGCCCTGAAATGAGGTGGTGCGGCCACCAACAAGTTGCCCGGCGGACAGGCGGCAAGGACCTCGGCGGGCAACAAGGCCGTCTTGGGTTCGACTTTCGCTCCGCTCAACAAGGGCACCAGCACACCGAAGAGCAGGCCATAGATATGCATGGGCCCAACGCAGGAGACCAGATGGTCCGTGGCGCCAATGCCAAAATGTTCAGCCAGAAAGCGAGCCTCGCCGAGAAGAAGCTGGGCGTTTTTGGGCCAGGCCCGCGGACGGGCCGTGGAGCCGCCCGTGAACAAGGTCACGGCCAGGCGCAGATCGTCTTCAATGACAGGCGGTCTCGCGGCCTCCTTGGCTTTTCGTGGCTCCAGTCGAATCAAGGGCAAGTCGAGGGGCGTATCCTCATCCCCTGACAGGGCGCAGTCGCAGAGCAGATCTTCAGGCAACTGATCCAGGGCCGCCCGACTCAAGCCATGCGGCAAGACCAGCTCAAAATCACCCGCCAAAGCAGCCAAACAAGCGGCCGCCACAAGATCCCGCTGCTCACTGAGCAAAAGAACCCGCGTTTTGCCGGCCAGCTCCTCCATGAGCCGATGGGCCAAGCCCCAGACCTGTCCTTGCCGAAGTTCGGCCAGCGGGTGCTTCGGCCCGTCGTGCATGAAAAAGGAGGAATTCATGGCTTTGGTTCAGCTTCGAGAAAAATCATAGTAATGGCAGTATTGGGTCATGATCGTAATCGCCTTGCGAATCAAGCGGGGATCCATGTCCCAAGTTTTTTTCAGAACCCTGAAAAACTGAGTTCGCACAGGCGGGGGCACCCGGAAGGAATAGTGATAGAGGATCCGGGCTATTTTTTTCAGGTTGGACCCGGTCCGTCGTTTTTTAGTGTAGAGAGTCGAAAAATATCGAACATTTGAAAGCCAGCTAAGGGTGCGTTGTTCGAAGCGTTCGGGTTCATAGAGTCGCCTGAAAAGGCTACGGTGTTTTCTGAGCAATTCATCCAAGGTCCATTGCAGGGGCTTTATGTTGGTGGAAAAATGCCAGAAGCCGGCGAAGTTGGCGTCGATTCTGCCCTGTTCATCAAGGCGGCTGTATAAAGGGGTGCCGGTGGGGGCGTTCAGTACGCTCAATGAAGCGATGGGGCTGCCCGTCTCGGACAAGAAGCCCTCGATTTCACTGAAGGTTTCTTCATCGTCGTGGTCGAAGCCCACGATCATTCCGAGGAAGGGCAGTATGCCGTAGCTTGAAAGAAGCTTGATGCGCTCAACCGCGTCGTCTCGATATAGTTGGCCCTTGTTGACCTCTTCCAGGCATTCTTTTCTGGTACTTTCCAGGCC
>JAUVAM010000552.1 GCA_030591745.1 Deltaproteobacteria bacterium | reverse complement strand
TGCAGTTGCACAACGATTCGGCCGTGTACCATCACTGGGCCATGCTCATCTCCTTGGGTGATTGGCTGGGCACGAGCTACCCTGTTTTCTACCAGGGGCCTGGCTATGCTTATTTCCTGGCCTCGATTTACACGGTCTTCGGTGAGGCTCCCTGGTGGGCCTGCATGATCCAGGTCATTTTGGGTACGCTCTGCGTAGGTCTCACCTACGAGTTGGGCCGTCGTCTCTTCGGGCCGGCCACGGGTTTGATAGCCGGCTTGCTGGCGGCATGCTACCCCATGTTCATCTTCACCAACGCCCTGCTTTTGGGCGTGACCCTGATCGTTTTTCTCAACCTGCTCATGCTCATTTTGATTGCTTCCGCCATGCCCCGGCCATCCTGGTGGAAATGGCTTGCAGCCGGCCTTCTTCTGGGGCTCTCGGCCCTGCTGCGCGGCAATATCTTGATCTTCGGTCCTTTGGCCGTCATCGCCGTCATCGCTTACTACGGCTGGGACAACAAGCGACGCTGGTTTTCGGCCGCCCTGCTTATGTTCTTTGGTTGCCTGCTCGCGCTTGCCCCCGCCACAGCCCACAATTTCTTGATCGGTGAGGATCACGTTCTTTTGACCGCCAACGCCGGGGCCAATTTCTACATCGGCAACAACCCCGATTCCGACGGAATCTACATCGCCGAGGCGCGTTACAAAGGCCGACCCATGGGCATGAGCGTGCGGGACCAGGAGGCGAATTTCCCCGCGGTGGCCCGAAAAGAGCTCAAACGCCGGGAGCTCAAAGCCTCCCGGGTCTCCAGCTTCTGGATGGGCAAGACCTTCGATGGGATCAAAGATAAACCAAAGCAATGGCTCAAGGTTATCAGTAAAAAGCTTAAGTACTTCTTTAACTCATATGAGGTGCCCAACAACAGGGATATTGAGTTCTCAAAACGCTTCAGCTTGATTCTGAGCATGCCCTGGCCGAGTTTTGGAATCATCATGCCCCTGGGATTGCTGGGCCTGGCGCTGATGCTCCGTCGCTTCCGAAAGCGCGGTCTCTTGCTGATGTATTTTGCGGCCTACCTCTTCGCCCTGCTGGCCTTCTTCGTCAACGCCCGATACCGACTGCCCCTCGTACCGGTCCTACTCATCACGGCGGCCGTCAGTCTTCGATGGCTGTGGCGAGTTTTCCAAGATCGACGATGGCTGCCCGCGACCATGGCCGTGCTGAGCCTGACGGGGCTTTACGTCCTGGCCTATCAGCCGGTCGACGAGGTGGGGTTCCGCGCCAACCACCTCAACCTGGGCAACGCATACCGGGATTTAGGAAACAACAACAAAGCCCTGGAGTCCTACGATGAGGCCATTCGGCTGTCACCCAAGTACTACTATGGTCATTTCAAAAAGGGCGAGATTCTCGGCAAAATGGGCAAGCGCAAAGAAGCCATCGCAAGTCTGGCCAAGGCGCTGGATATGGCGCGCAGGCGAAAAGACGGAGTCAATACAAGACGCATCATATTGGCTTTGGGAAAACTGGGCGTGAAAGCCCAAGTGGTTGACAAGCTACCCGAGGACAATAAGCAACCCAAGAAGAACACGATTCGCATCCCAGCCCCACCACGGACATCGCCTCGACCTTGACGCCAGGCGTCACAACTTTTACGCAGCGCGCCATAATTGCCCGTCTCGTAAATTTCGCTATTTATTCCTTGCACATAAGCTTTCTCAGGGCGGCGACACTGCGGAGAGTTCTTCACAGTGATCAGCGTCACATTTACACCCAATAGCCTGTATATATTGGGTAAATATCTCTTGACGCACCATGGCACAAGGCTTGCGCTTACTGTCAGTTCAAACCCGCTGATAAGGAGGCGCGCATGCGACAAATCACACTGGCCTTGGGCCTAAGCCTGACCGTATTGACCTTCATAGGCCCTGCTGAACTCTTGGCGGCGGAAAATCAGAAAGACAGGCTTCAACTCGATTGGGATAAGAGCTCCTGGTGCGTACAACATGAGGGCAAGCCGGTCCGGGTCCAATGTGACAAAGGATCTCCGGCCCGTTGCCTGATCGCGCCCGATCTCCAAAAAGACGGGCAGGGCTTACAGCGCATCCAGGACTGCATCGACGGACAGCAAGCTCTGTTTGAAGAAATGCTTCGCGCGGGTGTTCCCATGAAGGACGCCATCGCCGAATCCCCACCCGGCTGGCACCGGGATGAAAAGGGCCGGGTTTTCCAAGTGACTTTCGATTTGCTCAAGCGCCTCTATTTGGGCACTGCCTACCAACCGGCTTTTCAGCTTGACGATCCGAAAGCCAATTGGGGCCGAATGCGCTTCGATCTGGGCATGGTGGCTTCCTGGTTGGACATCGATGAGCGCAGCCGCCACGAATTGCGCGCCCTGGAGGGCTACGTTGTCTTGACCGACTTAGAGGCCCGAGCCTTGCTTTTCGGATACGACATGTCCCACCGCAATCGGCGGCCGCTCATGCGGCTGACCACTTTCTTCGGCAAGCCTTTGCGTCACGACATGTTCATGGATTTGGGTTGGGGATTTAGCCTGCTCGAACTGCAGGCTCGTCCGCATCATCAAAAAGACCTTCTGTTATTGGAGTTTGGAGAACTTCGAGCCCATACCATCTTCTGGCAGTCGGACGACCTGTACAACTATGTGAGGTTGAGCCTGAGCCTGGGCGCCGAAGCACTCTTCAACCTGGAGACGGACGAAGACCGCTATGCCTTGACGCCGGGTGCCGCCCTCCAGGCTCGCTTTGGTCTGGATCGGGATGGTTTTCACTATCTGAACGCCGAGATGGGATGGCAAATGCCGATCTGGCTCAACCTGTCGCCAGGAGAAAGCAACAGCCGGGCAGGCATCAAGGCGGGTTACGAGGTCATCTTTCTGGCCATCAACGACCAACCCCTGAGCCTTGTCGTCGAAGCGGGTCTCGACTATCGAGACGATCTGGGCCCTGAGGCCCATCGCTTCGATGCCCAGGTTATGGCGGGTCTTCGTTTCAGCCTTTGGGCCCCAGCTCGTCTTCACGAAGCCCTGCCGGAAATCCACGGCCGATAAATCGGTCCTTTTGGGAGGCCACCATGAACCGGCATGCCATCGCCTTCTTGATTTGCTTTCCCTTGGCCATTGGAATAACCGGCCCGGTGAATGCGAACCCGGACTGGACCGTGGACGAGCAGGGCAGGCGATTCAGGGTTGGCTTTCATCCCGAGCACGAATTCAGGCTTGGCCTTCGGGCCGGCGTGGTGATGGACGGCGGAGAAGTCCGTAGCGCCCAGGAACTGCTGGTCGGTCTGCACTTAGAGCATGACTTGCGCCTTGGAGAGGGCGAGGACCAGATTCATTGGAATTTCGGCCATGCCCTTTTGGCTGGACGCCTGGACCTCAGAGACCCACAACAAGAGGATCATATCCAAGGATGGGATTTGGATGCCAGCCTTTACCATGGCGAGTTCCGCCGCCACAGCGCGGAGCCCTATTGGGTCCTGCCCACCACGCCACCACGTCGGTTTTTCTTTCCTTTCGATGTGGGCCT
>JAUVAM010000092.1 GCA_030591745.1 Deltaproteobacteria bacterium | reverse complement strand
TCGCCTTCTTTGCGTTTTTTTGCTTTGTCGATCTGTTTTTTTGCAACCACCATGGTCATTTCCAATCCAAAATGAAGGATGGGGTGGTGGTTGCCTTCCATGGCCATGTCGCCTTGAGGATCCAGGTTGACGGTTATATCTGGAAAAGAACCCTTGTGCACCTTGACCTCGCCGTCGTTCCAACCGCGCACGTAAAGAGCCTCACGGCCCGTATGCACGGTCAGGAACTTAATGTAGACCTTGAAAGGCCTGGAGAATTTGACGAACATCTTCTCCTTTTTGCCCATCTCATCAACGAAGCGTTCCTGCTTGTGCATGATGGCCGTGTAGTCCTTCACGCCCTTCATGGCGGCGATGCATTTGTCCAAGACTTCATCGAAGCCAGGGGTCTGCTCCTGGGCCGTGGCCGTGTTGCTGTGCGTCAAGCACAAAGCCAATGCGAATCCCAATCCTATCAACAAAGGGGTCCTCTGCATGCTTTCCTCCTCGTCCACTGGTCATCCAGGGAAAGAACTGATTGTTTGAAGTCGCCACCTTAGCATAGGCAAGTCTGCCAGGCCAAGCTGAACTCGTTCTCATAATCAAATGACGTGCGACAGCCCGGAGACATTCAGGTGCTGGGCATGGCGCAAAGATGTTGGGCCGCTCGGCTGACCAGGGGGCTCGGATCCGTCTTGAGGGCGCTCAGGGCCAACTCGACCTCTTCTCGCGTTTCGAGGGCTTCGATGGCGAAAGCTGCTGACTCTCGGACCAGCGGGTCTTCATGCTTGAGCAGAAGTTGCACATGGGCTGCCGCGGGTTTGATTTTCAACTCACGGATGGCCGACAGCGCACAGGCCACGGTCCAGCTATGTTCATCCACCAGCAACTCGAAAAGCCAACCCTCGCCGTCGCGGTGCATCAGGGGGAAAAGTTCATCTCCCATGCGGGCGAGCTGCTTTCGATCGCGGATTTCGAGCAAGGGCAAAAGACAGCGCCGTGTCTCTTCGTCCACCGAGTTTTCCAGGAGCTCCAAGTCATTGGCCCGGATAGAGGGCACCGAGTTGGCCAAATTGCGATGCACCACGTCCATGTGCCTTCCGCTGAAGAGCACTCGCAGCAATTTGAAAATGCGTTCGATGGTGCTGGTCAGGCGACACTCAAGCGCTTCGTTGAGCAAGGTACTAGACAAGGGATGGATGTCGTTCAGGGTGGCCAGGAACTGGTATGCCTGCTTCAGTTCACGGTGAAGCACCCGCCGTAGCATCTCCTTGTCTCGCACCAACTCCGGGTACCGGCTATGCAGCAGCACGATGGCCTCCAGGCCCCGAGTCCTGAGTGGTGTGATGTGGGTCTCGATGACGCTGGAAAGGATGTCCATGCTGAGCTGTTCACCGATGTCGGCCAAAACGCGCGGGATGGCCAGACGAATATTCAGGTCTTCCCGCTCGTTGAAGAGGATGGTGCGCATGGTGGTCAGCAGTTTTTCACCATGAGTGCTCAGAGCGGCCACCGCGGCTCGTCTCGTTTTGGGATCTCGCAGGCGCTGGATTAAGCTCAGGATGAGTTCAGGCGAGCCCAGAGCGCCTGCCGATCGCACCGCCTCAACGCGCACCGAGGGATGACCGTCTTCAAGCAGCGGTAGCAAGCTGCGGTAAAAAGTGCGGACGTGGACTCGGCCGATGACCCAGGCCCCCGCTCGGCGGTGGTCATGTTCTGGGTGGGCCAACATGTCTTTCAGGGTGTCGGCCGCCAGGATGATGCCATCCAAGCCCCCGTACTGAATCAAGCCGGCGACGGCAGAGGCCTTAACCCGCACCGACGCATCGCCCAATTGAGGCTCCACCACCTGCATGGCCTTTTCTTTCAGGGTGGAACAGTAAAGGTTGATGGCCTCGGCTCTCACCGAGTCGTCCTCGTCATGGAACATGGCCAGGACTCTGACGATGGCTGCGCTGGGGCCTTCTCTCGCCAGCAGCCGAATAGCCTGTACGCGAACTTGGGCTGAATTGTGGTCCAGCAGACGTTCGAGTTGACCCGACCAGTCGTGCTGCTGCACGAAAGGAATCATTTCCATGGCATGCAACACGTTGTGCTCTTCCGAGTCACCCAATGTTTGTTCCAGGGCGGCCACGGTTTGCGGGCCGGAGACGCTCATGCCAGCATCACCGAAGTGAATATTGCGTTTTCGCAGGGTGGAGATCAAAGTTTGAATGTAGCCGGACTTCATGCCGAGGATAAGCACGACCCAGGCCAGGAGGAAGGCCAGGGAGCCGAAGCCCAGCCAATGCACTCGATGTCCCACCATGCTGGCCGTCCAGGCGATGGCCAGGCCGGTCAGACCTTGGGCCACTGGCTTCAAGACGCCATCGATGACGGCTTTGGCCCGGCCCCGGATGCGACCTTGCACCGGCAAGTAGAGGACCTGGGTGGTGGCGTCGTTGACCGTGTAGCGCAAGACGTTGTCCGCGCCTTTGAGGACCGTCGCCGCAGCCAATCCCGGCAGGATGATCAGCAGGACTGAACCGCCGAACAGGAAAAGGGGCACCAGCATAAGGCCCACGATGATGCCGTATCGCTGTAAAAGGCGACCGGTTAAACCGATTTGAATAAAGAAGCTCAGCACGCCTGCGATGCCATAGAACATGCCGAAGAAACCGGAGAGTTGATCCTCACGGTTCAAAAAGGAGTATCGTGCGATGATCTTGAACTGATAGTCGACCACGGTCACAACGATGAAGGTCAGAATGGTCAGCCATGCGATGACCTTCAGATGTCGGCTGGCAAAGACCTTGCCCAGATCCGAACCCAGGCTCATGCCCTTGCCTTTAGCCCTGGGTGGCGCACCGGCCAGGCTTTGAGCCAGCTCTCGCCAGCACCGCGTCGATAGCCAAGAGACCAGAGCCAGGCAGGCGGCCAACAGGCCGGCCACCAGGAACAAGAGATTGGCGGTGCCTACTTGACGGGCCAGCGCACTGATGGCGAAACCGGCCACAACGGTCGCCATCACGCCGCCGGCCCCCACGATGCCAAAGAGGCGTTTGGCCTGGCGCGTGGTGAAGACGTCATTGGCGAAAGTCCAGAATTGAATCATGAGCAGGGCACCCATGGCTTCAATAAAGACGTAGAGTACGGGGTAGAACCAGGCACCGGCTACGCTCAACATCAGTCTGGCCAGCAGAACCCCAACCAGCAAGGCGCTGGTGACAGCAAGAATCAGTCGGTCCCGCCGGAAAGCATCGGCGAAACGATAGTATGCATAGCTCAGGGCGCTCATGACCAGGGCCACCCAAACGTACATGTATGGCAGGTAGCTAACGTCGTAGCGGCTGAGGAAGAGGGTGTCTCTGGTGATGCGGCCGGTGATGAAGGCGCCGACCGCCGCCATCAAATATAAAAACATACCCGCGGTGCGATCCCATTCCTCGGGCCGGATGGCCAAAGCGCGCATCACCCATCGCATTTCAGGACCCCGCATTGATGGCTTGTTTGACAAGCCATGCCGCGTAACGGCTCACCCGGATGGATTTGTCTCGCATGTGCCGCTCAGCCGTCTTCCGCACTTTGGCGGGCGGATCGAGTTGCCAGAGAGAGTAAAGGGCGGTTTCGCGTACCAATTCATCGCTCGAGGCCGAGCAGGTTAAAACCTCGTCGCGCAAGCCAAGCTCCTTGCGTTGGCTCACTTCCATCAGGGCGCAGGCTTGCAGCCAGGTTTTGGGATGAGACAACAGGGCCAACAAGCGCTTGCTCTGATTTTGTACGCTAAGATTAAAGAACTCACGACCTTCCTCCAGGCGTCGAACTTCGGCGTTGGGCTCCAGCAAGGTCATCAGGGTTCGTTTGAAATCCTCGTCCAGCAGGTTGTCGAGTAGCTCCAGAGCATTGGACCGCTGTCGTCGGTTGGGCGAGTTCAGATTGCTGTAGATGGCGTCTACTGCCCGCACGGGCAGGACACAGCTCAGGATTCGGAAGAGACGTCGAAGACCCTGCTGATGTTGATCGGACAAAGCGTCAGCCAGCAAGCCCCCGGTCAGGTCCAAGTCGTGGCGCACGAAGAACAATTCGTAGAGCGACCTCAACTCGTTTATCGCCGCCTGGAGCAAGAGTTCGCGATCCAGTTTGATATGGGGTCTGCGGATTCGCAGTCTGTGCAAAGTTTCCAAAATCTGCCCCCGCAGATCTGGATTTGGATCATTCATTCCGGCCAGCAAGGCTTTGATGGACGCATCGTCGGCGATGCGGCCCAGGATGATGGGGACGGCCAGGCGGCTGGCCAAATTCTCGTCTGGATTGGCCAAGACCCTGGTTAACAGGCGAGTGGCTTCAGAGCCAAAGGCGCTCAAGGCTTCGATGGCCACGGCTCGGGTTTCCCGGCGGGCCAGGCGATAGACCAGGGGAGGCATCAATTCCTGACAACGTATTTTTCCGGTGGCCTGGATGGCTGCCACCTGTACTTCTGGATCATCGTCGACTAAGAGCTGCAAGAGCGGGTGGTAGAAGTTTTTGACTTGGATGTCGCCCAGGATGCGGGCACCGGTTGCTCGTTCGGATGCCTTGCTGCTGTCCAGCATGGCCTTGAGGCGCTCGGCCGAGCTGAGCACGCCGTCCAAACCGCCGTGCCGAATGAGTCCGACAATGGCCGCGGCGCGCACCCTGAGATCCTGGTGGTCTTGGAATGGGGCGATGGTGTGTACTGCCCGAGCCTGTCCGATACTGCAGTATGCGTCGATGGCGGCGGCCAGGACCTTGGGGTTGGGATCCGATAATTTGGCGTGGACAACCGGGCCGTGCCCAAGCGAACCCAGTTCTCCCAAAAGGCGCAGGGCCCGAGCCCGGATTTCGGTCGAGGCGTGGTCGCACAAGCGCACCAGTGGCTCTACGCCGGCCTGCCAACGTTTTGCCGCCTGGGGCAACAAGTCCAAGGCATGGAGCACATAGTTTTCGTCCGGGTCATCCAATGCGTCGAAAAGCAGCCGGGTCGCGGCTTGATCAGGCACGAGGGCACCCGACGCGTTGAAGTCCAGGCGCCGAGCCTTGAGGGTGCGCGTCAGGCTGGCCAAATATTGGCGGCGGACCCCGAATGCAACACCGACCCAGACGGCCACAAGGGCCAAGATGATCCAGCCCATGGACCCTTCGGGCAGGTGGGGAAAGATCCAGACCAAGGCGGCACCCGCCAGGCCGATGGCCAGAGGCCTGATGATGCCGTCAACGAAGGCCTTTGCTCGACCCCGGATGCGGGCAGGCACCGGCAGGTAAAGGAGTTGGACCGTGGCGTCGTTTATCGTGTAACGCAACACCGAATCGCTGCCTTTGAGCAACGTAGCGCTCCAAAGGGCGGCATGGATCAACAAGCCCACGGCGCCCATCAGCAAAGCCGCCGGCAGCAGAAGCAATGAAGGCAGGATGCCGAAACGTTCCAGAATGCGACTCGTTGCAAGGGTTTGTACCAACACACTCAGGATGCCGGTCAAGCCGTAAAACATGCCGAAGAAGCCAGCCAATTGGGCTTCCTGGTTCAGAAATGCATAGCGGGCAGCTATCTTGAATTGGAAATCCACAAGCGTCATGACCAAGCCCAGCAGCATGATCAAAGCCGCCACCATGTTCAGATGGCGATTGGACAGGATTCGGCGCCAGTCAGCGAAGAGAGCGATTCGACTGCGCAGGTCGCCTCCGGTGCCGGCCATGCTCCCCAAAATTTCGTCCCGGCAACTTTTCGATAAGCGCCAAGCCAAAAAGAACCCGAACCCCAATAGCGCAGCTGAAAGCAACAACAATTGTTCGGTGCCGATCAGTTTGACCACGCCACGTACGCCAAAACCCAAGACCACCGAGCTGAAGACGCCGCCGGCCCCCACCAGGCCGAAGAGGCGCTTGGCCTCTCGGGTGGTGAAAACCTCGTTGGCCAAGGTCCAGAACTGGATGATGAGAAGGCTGCCGAAGAGCTCGATAAGCACGTAGAGCACTGGGTAAAACCAGTCCCCGACCGCGGACACCATGACCCAAGATGCCAGATACAGAATGAAGATGCCCGCCACGGAGAACATGAAGAGTCGGTCACGCCGAATGCGGTCTGCGACGTGGGAGTATAAGTAAGACTGCAGGCTGACGGCGCCTGCGACCCAGATGTACAGGTACGGCAGTGTGTCAACAGAGTATCGACTCAGGAACAAGCTGTCTCTGGCAACCCGGCCAATGATGAAGGAACCCACCACGGTAAAGAGGATGCCAAACATGAGTGCGGTCTTGGTGCCCTCGCCGGGACCGATTCGAAGCAGGCCATCAAGGCTGCGCCGGAATTGGCTTTGGGGGGGACTCACGGATTGCTTTCTCCTTCTTCTTTATCTTTTTCATCATCATCTTCTTCGATTGCAGGTGCCCGTCCGGCCGTAGGGCCGATGGGCAGCTGCACGACGAAGCAGGTTCCCTGTTCAGGTCGGCTTTCGCAGCGGATGTTGCCACCATGTTCGTTGATGATCTGTTGGGTCAAGGAGAGGCCCAAGCCTGTGCCCGCATCCCGGGTGGAGAAGAAAGGGTCGAAAATATGCTCCATGCTTTGGGCGTCGATGCCCCGACCTGTGTCATCAATGCGGACCTCCACCAGGCCCGACAGGCGTTGTGTGGACACGGTCAAAACTCCGCCTTGTTCCATCATGGATTCGGTGGAGTTCTTGAACAGATTCATGAAGGCCTGTCGGAGTTGGTTGGCGTCCAGCGCCACCTCTCCGATCTGAGGATCGAACTTGCGTACCAGTTCGATTTTGGCTTCGTCCAACTCGCCCTGCATGAACTGTAGCAGGTTGTTCAGGATGCCATGGAGGGGTTCGGAGATTTTTTGAGGCTTGGGAAGCCTGGCAAAGCGCAGGTATTCATCGGTGACTTCGGTCAGCCGTTCGACTTCCTTGGCGATGGCGGCCAGGATGGACCGCGCCTCCTCGGTGGAAATCTCGGGCAGGTCCCCCAGCTCATCCTCCAGGAGCTCAGTGTTCAGGCCGATGGAGCTTAAGGGATTGCGAATTTCATGGGCCACCACCGCGCTCATGCGGCCGATCGTGGCCAGCCGCTCAGACTGGAGCAGGGCTTGTTTGGTTCGCACCTTGTCGGTGACGTCCTCACCTACCAGCAATAGACCCTGTCGTGTGCCATCGGCGCTTGTCAAGGCCGAGACATAGAGATCCACCAGGACCTCACTTTGCTGCTTCGGTCGGTTGAAAGCACAGGCCTCATAGAGCACGGGTTCGCTGCCGGTACGCAGACTGTTCAGGGGGCCCAATACCTCGCGCAAGGTCGTCGCGATGGGCAGCTGATCCAGGCGTTTGCCCGTGTGTTTTTGCCTGTCCAAGTTCCAGATGGCCGCTGCCGCGGGATTGATCGTGGTTACCTCACCCAGGGCATCCACGACCAGGATGGCGTTGTGCATGGAGCGGATGATGTGCTTGTTGTGTAGCGTGATCAGTTCCAGGTCGATGGTGCTCTGGCGGAGTCGCCTGTTGACCTCGGTACTTTCATCCTTGTGGCGTTCTGTTTCGGCATCCCGCTGGCCCAAGGAGCGCGCCATGCGGTTGAACTCATCCGTGAGCAAGCCGAGTTCGTCGCTGGAGCTGCTTTCCACGCTGGCTGAGAAGTCACCTTCAGATATCCGGCGCGCGGCTTCGCTGAGTCGGCGGATGGGCCGAATGGCCCAAAGACTGGCCACGGTGACGGCGATGCTGACCACAAGGGCCAGGAGGATGAGCCACAAGCTGGACACCACCGCTGAGCTTTCTTCTTGTTCGATCAAGAGCATTTGGGTGGTGATGGCGTTTTTTAATCGAAGTTTTAGAAGACGGATCTCACGCGACATGCCGCGCATGAGGCGTTTGAGATTGGGCACGTCGGGCAGTTCGCTGGCTGGCAGTCCAAGGTCATCCAGGTTTTGGACCAGCATGGCCATATCGTCCTGGAAGGAGTCTGATAGTTCACGGATCCGCTGGAGACGCAGTCGTGCATCATGTAAAAAAAGGCGGTCGCGCTCTTCAATTGTCTGCGTACTTACTTTGTCCAGAATGGCGGAAGCTCAGTCCAGCCGAGCACCGACGCTGCGTTGAAAGGAGCGCTCGTTATTACTCAGCAGCTTGTGTTGCAGCTCAATGTTGTCAAATCGCAGGATGCTGTCGATGCTGCGCCGGGTGCTCTCCTGGAGCATTTCCAGCTCGGTCACCACTCGGTTCAACGGCAGGTGACCCCGGTTGACCACGCCAAGTTGATCTCGGACGGTGTTGAGCTGCACCACCCCAAAAACGGTGACTGCACCGAAGACCATGAGCACGGTCGCGAAACCGGCGAATATCTTGGTGGCCAAGGAAAGTTTCAACCAGGATCCTGTCGCGAATCGGGCGTAATGCCGAATCGGTTTAAAAACAAATCATAGCACCATGTCGCTTCGCGCCACGGCACAAGTGTTTCTTCTCAGGTGCTACATGTTTGTATCGTTGATTCAATTGACAAGATCATGCCTCCTTTAGAAACACTAGCAAGGAAAACTCTTTGTGACCACGGATTCTGATGCGGCGTCTGTACAGGATGAAAAGCAGGCCCAGGAGCAGACCTGAACCACTGAGATCTCCTGGCCCGCTCTGGCAGTCGCATGCCGAGCCGCGGCCGGTGCAGTCCGAATCTTGCATGTCGGATGCGCCGTCGCAGTCGTCATCGATTCCGTTTTCGCAAAGCTCTTCGGCCCCTGGGTAAACCTCGGCGTTCCAGTCATCACAGTCGGTGCCCCCGCAGGCTTCATCCGTAAATCCATCAAAGTCGATATCAACGCAGGGGACTGCGCAATCCGAATCATTCGCGTCGATGGCCCCGTCGCAATCGTCGTCGGCACCGTTGGCGCAATGCTCATTGGCACCGGGATTCACCAGGGCGTCGTCGTCGTCGCAGTCTGGTGCGATGCATTCGCTGCCTCGGCCGTAGCCGTCACCGTCTGAGTCCTCGCAGTCTCTGCAGTCCGGGTCCGCCTCGTCCACCAGTTCATCACAGTCGTCGTCGATGTCGTTGCCGCAG
>JAUVAM010000507.1 GCA_030591745.1 Deltaproteobacteria bacterium | reverse complement strand
GTTTTGAGGCGGCAGTCGGTGCGGATCGTGAAACCCGGCGATGAGATCGAGGCCAAGGGAGTGAGCATTGAGGCTGTGCCGGCCTACAACACCAATAAGGATTTCCATCCCAAAGACGCAGGGCACGTGGGTTACATCTTCAGTGTGGGCGGCAAGCGCATTTATTTTGCCGGCGATACGGATTTCATTCCCGAAATGGAAGGTTTTCAAGCCGACATCGCCTTGTTGCCGGTCAGCGGCACCTACGTCATGACCGCGGATGAGGCCGTAGAAGCCGCGGCGGCCATTGGGGCAGGGGTCAGCATCCCCATCCACTATGGCGATATCGTAGGGGACGCAGAGGACGCCAAGACCTTCGCTGAAAAGCACCCAGGCAAGACGATTATCAAGTAGATCCGATCCTCAAAAGGCCCAAAACTTGACATGTGTGCCAGTGTGGGATATTCTACCACCATGACCTACAGGAGGCACCATGCAAGAAAACAAATTTGAAAAGCGAATCGATGACCGAAAACCAGTCGACATCCTGCTGAACAAGTACATGGCTGATGAACCCTACACGGTTCGGGCGGCTGATATTTCGACCAACGGCATGTACTTGCACAAGTTGATTGAGCCAGGTCTCGAAGAAGGCAGCATGGTCAGCCTGGAATTCCAATTGCCCAATTCCAATGAAGTCATCTGGGCAAGGGGAACAGTCATGCGTGAAAGTAAGCGCTGGGGCTGCGACGGGGTAGGCATCTGGTTCACCATCGTGCCCAAGACCTATCGCAAACAAATCGAAGACTTTGTGATGGCTGCTTAAAGACTTTTCAAGCCTCTCTGGTCGACCTGAAGGCCCAAAACAGGCCAAAGACCAACAGCAGCCACTGCAACACCCCCATGGCAATGAAATACCCCTTTGAACCCATAATTTTGTCATTTCCAAGTGCTTCAAGCCCATCCGCATCATCTTTTCGATGATTTCCCAACTTGTTTCCAGCATTCTTCCAGGGACTTACAGAGAACCATCCATCAACGATCTTGCCGATTTCAATAAGTGCCACCCTTTTCTCAGTCTCGACAATATCCTCTTCCAGTTTGATGGCAAACCACCTGCCTCGCAACTCATCCCCGTCCTCCAGCCTTGTCAAATCTAAGCCAATTCGCTGTTCCCCCTCTCTAATGCGAATCTCAATTTTTCCAGGCCTCACATCCATTTTTTCCAGGTGCCACCCACTTGGCAGATGCTTTTCAAGCTCTCCTTCGAGAATGCGTTCCTCCAGTCGATTACCCACCTCAGGCGGCAAGACTTGATTTTGAGCAAGCACCAGGCGAGGCTGCCCCAACAGCACCATGATGCCAGCAATCCAAAAGAAAACCATGCCTCGAAAGAACTTCACTTCTTGCCCTCCAGGCTTGTGATAGTTCTGAGTTTTACATAGTCATCAGCAGAGAGCTCAGCAACCCAAGGGGGGAAACCTTGATAGGCATGGCGGGGGCAGGTTTGACTGCCCAGACTAAAGTTCAAAACCAAGATGCCTCCCGATCCTGCTGGAAAGCGGGCCCATTCCTGATCTACATCTACCTCGCAATTTGGGCAGTTCCTTACCCCAAGCCTGGCCCGACAGGGTGCAAAATCCGGCACCCAGTAAATCATCGCTCCTGAATCCTTCTGGGCAGGCCGTATTTGATACTTGATACGCATTTCTCCCTTGGATCGAGCCGGATCGGGAAAACCATTGATTTGGTAAGCCGCTTTGACTGAGAAATCAAAAGGAGGCTCGACCACGAGTTCCCGACATGAAGCATTCCAGCACAGCTCTGGATGAGCCCAATCCGCCCGCCTCCTCACCGGAACCAGGAACCAAGTCGGACCTTGATCGTCTCCTGCCAAATCATATGCCTCTGTAATGACGTCTTTTTTCTCCAAGGGAACGAGGTGCCAACCAAATAGTTCGAAACCATCATGCCCTTCGCTTGGCAACTTGGTGCCTGGTTGCCTGGCCCAGGATTCCCATATTTGGTGGACGCCAGGTCCCCGCAACTTGACCATCATCTCCTTGGGGCCCCAGCCTAGTTTTTTGATGGTTTTTTTGTAGAGATCCTCCTGGGCACGAACGGTCACCATGCTGTTCTCACATCGGCCAGCCTCCGGCCAGATTGCCATAGCCAAAGCGAGCATGACGAGACTGCCCCCGACAAACTCATTCTTTCCGAGAAGTGCCCCAAGGCGGGTCAAGCTCGAACGACCTGAGTCGAGAAGCCGCCCCCATGCCCAAGCCAGAGACAAGGCCGCCGCAGGCATGACCGGTAAGAGATAGCGATCCGTGGGGGTCAAAGAGAACAAGCTTTGCCCGAGGCCAAACAGGCCCAATCCCGTTACCAAAACCGCAAGCCCTATCCATCCCGGAAAACGCTTGCTGGAAGGAGAGAAACGCAGCCCAGCGATGAGGGTCGCCAGGGCAATCAGGCCCAGGACAAATGGCAGGTTGAACCAAAGTGCCCCAGGAGCCGAAGCCATTCTGTTCGAATCGGGCAACCACTGCCAACTCAGCAGGGCATCCAAATTATGCGCCCACCCGCCAACACTGGATAGCAAGGCAACAGAGGTCAACGAAGCCAAACTGACCAACAGACAGCCCCAGCGAAAACGAACCGAAAGCAGCGCAGCCAGCACCATACCCGGAACCAGAATCAGTGATATCAGGTGAATGCTCTGGCTGATCCCGATGACAGCACCCAAGAGGGTGGCGGTGAGAAACTTGGTCCTCCGCTGAACATCACCAGGGCCAGCCAGTCGGAACATAAGCGCCAAAGCCAGTATCCCCAAGGCAAACAAGGGCCTGAAGTTCCAAAGCATGGGACGCCAGCATTCGCAGCTTTCAGCGCTGGCCAGTCCCAGCAAGCCCGCCAGCAAGGCACCTCCAGGCCCTCCCAGTCGCAAACCTGCAAGAACAAGCAGTAGCCAGCACGCGGCCTCCAGGGCCAACCACAGGATGTGGCTGCTTTCCAAATCCAGTCCCGCGACCACCATGGCGGCTCTCATCTCTTGCCAACTAGCTCCCTGGAGCAAGTGCCCAAAGGAGACCGGCGCGCCATGTAGTTCACACGAACCATATCCAGCCAAACAAGTGCTGACCTGACGCTCGTCATTAAGAGTGTCCACCCAGATCTTTGGACTTGAGCCCGCTCGAAGCCAAAGCCCAAGCAGGGTGCCGAGAAAGACCAGGGCCAACCCTAGTTTGAGAACCCACCTGGCGCGGAGCACATGGCTGGACATGGGGCCCATGCTAACGAATCGAGGGCTCTCTTGACAAGCTGCACGATGCATGGGAGCTAGGACCATGGCCATGAGCAACCTGACATCTATCTACGACGAGGCCTTTTTCGAAGAATGGGGGCCAGGCAATGAGGCCCTTGTAAAATCGGCCCGAATCATCTCAGAAGAACTGCATCTGCAATTGCAGCCGCAAAGCCTACTCGATTTGGGCTGTGGTTGCGGCATTCACGCACACCGTTTTCAGCAGCTCGGGGTCAAGGTCATGGGCGTGGATGGCATTCAGCCTCCTGCTCATTTGATGTGCCCGATTCCATTTACCATTGCAGATCTCACGGAGCCCATGTCAGAAAGCCTGGGCCGCTTCGATATCACGCTTTGTCTGGATGTGGGTGAACACATTCCTGAGAACTTGCGAGATGACTTTCTTGCCAATCTTTGTCGCTTTTCGGATCTTGTGCTGCTTGGCTGCGCTTCCCCCGGCCAGGGTGGGCTGCATCACGTCAACGAGCAGCCGAAACGCTATTGGATCAAGCACATGAAGCGTTTTGGTTTTGCCTACAACCGCCCCCGCACCGGCAAACTCTGCGAGCGATTCAAAGTGCTCCGTCCCCCGATGATGTGGATGT
>JAUVAM010000313.1 GCA_030591745.1 Deltaproteobacteria bacterium | reverse complement strand
TGGAAAATACGTCCCGCGGCAGAAAGGCGAAAGCGGCTCCTTCGGCGGCGCGACGCTACCAGGAGATTTTGGCGGCCAAGGAGGCCAAGAAAAATCCGGACAAGGTTCCCGCCTTGTTGCCGGACGAGAATTTGCCCGAGGATCAAGATACCTTTTATGACGGAGTTGCCCAGCAGCGGGGGCAACAGCAAGACGAGCCGGCTTCGACCTCGACTCAGGCCAGCATGCGTGCCATGGGTCAGGCGCCGACCAGACCCCCCAAGCCCCGACCCAAGCCTCGACCCAAGTCGCGACCTGAGCCCACCGAGCTCCCGCCCGAGGATGTGGCCAGCCTGCTTTCGGATTGGCGTGTGCTGTTGTTGGTCTTCGCGCTTGTCTTGGGTTTGGGTTTTTTGGCCATGCAGGTCTTCGTCGAAGAAGAGGTTGCGATCCCTGCGCCTTCAATCGGCGACAATGGCTTGCCCAACGAAGCCCGCCCGGGTTTGGACGGATTTTTATCGGTCTCCGTACGTGCCTCGGTGGAAGTGCTGGTGGATGGCAAGAGCTTGGGATTGGGCGCTTTTCGCAATCAGCCCCTGCCCAAGGGCAAGCATAGCGTGACCCTCAAGGACACCGACACCGGCAAGAAGACCCAACGCTCGGTCGAGATTGTTCCCAACGGCGAGAAGCTTCTGGCCCCCCAGGATTGGCAATAGAAATTTTCGGGTGTGGTGAAGCGGCGCGCTTACTTCTTTAGTACCTGATCAAAGCCAGGCAGTTCGTCGATGTTGGGCAGAAAGACGATCTCAACCCGTCGGTTGGTGGTCCGGTTTTCCTGCGTTTCATTGTCAACCAGGGGATCGAATTCGGCCGCTCCGGCAGCGGTCAGCATTTCAGCCTTCACGCCTGCTTCGATCATGACCTTGACCACCCCGACAGCGCGTTGACTGGATAATTCCCAGTTGGAGGGGAAGCGGGCAGAGCGGATGGGTGTGGCGTCGGAATGTCCCACCACCAGGAAGCGTCGCCCCTCGAAGGTAGCCAGGGTCGCGGCCAGTTCCAGGATGGCGTCTCTGGCATCCGGCTTGATGTTGGTGGAGGCAGGAGAGAAGACTACGTCGCTGGCCATCTGTACCACCATGTTGCCTTTGCGTACTTTGACCTGCAAGGTACCCGCGTCCATCATCTTCTTTAGCTTTTCAATGAGGGAACGATAATCGGCCGAACGCTTCTCCGCGGCGGCGCGCATTCGCTTGAGCTCTGCGACTTGTCCAAGGAGTTTTTTCTGTTGCTCGGTGAGCTGGGCCTGCTTCTGGGTCAGCTGGCCCTTTTCGCCCATCAGATCGGTGACCTTCATGCTCATGCTGGCCAGGTCGGTGTCGAGCTGCTGTCCGCGGGCCGTGGAGGTCGCCAATTTGCCGTCAAGGTCTTCTTTTGCCTTGGTGCAATCGGCCTGCTCTTTTTCCATCTGACCTTGCGTGGTTTTCAGTGTTTGCTGGGTTTCGGCCAACTCGGCCTGTAGTTTTTCGTGGGTGCCACTGGTCACGCAGCCGGTGATGGATAGCACCGAAGCGCCGAAAAACAACAGACTCAGCAGGGTGGAACGCTTCATGGGTTTTCTCCTTCTATTTAGAGCGATTTAGAAAAACGAAATCAAGCGATTGTGATGTTGCCGTCCAAGTAGACATCCTGGATCAAGTGCAAGAGCTTGATCCCTTCTTCCATGGGTCGCTGGAAGGCCTTGCGGCCTGATATGAGACCAAGGCCTCCAGCGCGTTTGTTGATGACCGCCGTACGGGCGGCGTCGGCGAAGTCGTTTTGGCCCGAGGCACCGCCTGAGTTAATGAGGGGCACCCGTCCCATGTAGCTGTTGGCCACCTGGTAGCGGGCCAACTCGATGGGGTGATCGTCTGGGCAGAGCGTTTCGTAAACCGCGTCATGGGTTTTGCCGAAAGCGATGGCCTTGAAGCCTCCGTTGTTGGTGGGCAGTTTTTGTTTGACGATGTCGGCCTGGATGGTTGCACCCAGGTGGTTGGCTTGACCCGTCAGGTCGGCGGCGGCGTGGTAGTCCTGTCCGTTTTTCGTAAAGCCAGGGTTGCGCAAATAGCACCAGAGTACGCAGAGCATGCCCAGCTCATGGGCGCGGGCAAAGGCCTCTGCGATTTCTTGGATTTGGCGATTGGATTCTTCCGAGCCGAAATAGATGGTGGCACCCACGGCCACAGCCCCCAAATCGAAGGCTTGTTCTACCTGGGCAAAGAGAATTTGATCAAAAGTGTTCGGGTAGGTCATCAGCTCGTTGTGGTTCAGTTTGACCAAGAACGGGATGCGGTGGGCGTAGCGTCTCGCAACAGCGCCCAGAACGCCCAAGGTGGAGGCCACGGCGTTGCATCCCCCCTCGAGGGCCAGCTCCACGATTTTGGCCGGATCGAAATAGATGGGGTTGGGGGCGAAGCTGGCGCCCGCCGAATGCTCGATGCCCTGGTCCACGGGCAGAATGGACACATAGCCCGTGCCCGCCAGGCGCCCATGGTTCAGCAGGCTCTGGAAGGCGCGCAATACGGGAAGAGGCCTGTCTGAATCCGAAACCACCCGCTCGACAAAATCCGGACCGGGTAAATACAGTGCCTCTTTGGAGAAACCCTTGGCCTTGTATTGCAGCAATGTTTCCGCATCCTTGCCGAGCATGTCTGCAATTTTGTTGATTATCGCCATCGGTCCCTCCACCGTTTGAGTCTGTTGCTCAATTAGTGGATCGATAGCATTTCCGACGTATCATGGCAACCGCGCCCTTGGCTGAGGGCTTTTGTTTTGGCATGATGGGCAGGTGATGCGCGTGACGAAAAATCGACTGCTGGTGGTTCTGGGTCCGACTGCCTCGGGCAAAACGCGGCTGGGCGTGTCTTTGGCCAGAGCCTTGGACGGGGAAGTCATCTCGGCTGATAGTCGGCAGGTATACAGGGGGCTGGACATCGGCACGGGCAAGGACTTGGCCGAATATGGCCAGGGGGCCAAACGCGTGCCCGTGCACCTCATTGACGTATCTGAACCCGCAAGGCGTTACAGTGTTTTTGATTTTCAGCGCGATTGTTTCAGCGCCTTTGAGGCCATCACGGCCCGCGGGCGTTTGCCCATCATGGTGGGGGGCACGGGTTTGTTTCTGTCGGCCGTGCTTGATCGCTACGAACTCACCGAGGTGCCGGTGGACCCGTCTCGGCAGGCTGAGTTGGACAAGCTTTCCACGGAAGAGTTAACCCGGCGCCTTGCGCGGCTCAAGCTTTTGCACAACAGTACTGATCTGGTCAATCGGCCAACATTGATTCGGGCCCTGGAGATAGCCGAGGGCTCGGAGGGAAAACCGCCACCTGAGCTACCCGTTTTTCAGGCCCTGATCCTGGGCACCAAGGTGGAGCGACCCGAGTTGCATCTTCGCATCCGGCGCAGGCTCGAAGAGCGGATGCAGGAAGGCATGTTGGATGAGTCCCGGCTGCATCGTGAGCAGGGCTTGGCGCTTTCTCGATATGACGAGTTGGGCCTGGAGTACCGGCATCTGGCCCGGCTGCTGCAAGGGCAAGTGGACATGGCCACTTTCTTGGATGAATTGGCTCGAGACATTCGGCGTTTTGCCCGCAAGCAGCTCTCCTGGTTCAGGCGAATGGAGCGGCAGGGCCACCGAATTCACTGGCTCTCCCCGGAGGCTTCGGAGCAGGGACAGAGCCTGGTTCTCGACCCCTCCAGCTGGTCTGCCTGAAAGCCTTCAGGGTTCGTGACGGTAGAGTTTGACTCGGAGCCCGCCGTGAGGGATGGCGACGGAGACTTGTTTGAAGGCCAGGCCCGTGGCCTGCGCAAGTTGGCCATGGGCCGTGAGCAGCGCCAGGCGCCAGCCCGCGAACTGTTCGCGAAAGACCTGGCCCAGTTCTCCATAAAGCTGACGTTGGTCTCGGCTTTCTCGACCCAGGCGTTTGCCATAGGGTGGGTTGACAATCATCAGGCCGGTCGCGGCAGAGGGTCGGACTTCAGAGACATCCAGGCGCTGGACCGTGGCCAGCTTGGCGAAACCTGCTCGTTCCAGGTTTCGTTGGGTGGCACCCACGGCACCGCCGGAATTGTCCGAACCGCTGATGGGCACCGGGGCCACGGACAGGGCTTGATCCTCGGCATTTCCTTTTTGGGCGGCGAAACGCTCCGGCTCGTGCATTTTGAGATTCTCAAAAGCAAAGTGTCTTTGCGCTCCCGGGGCGCGGTGGCAGGCCAGGCCGACGGCTTCGAGCAAGAAGCTGCCGGAGCCGCACATGGGATCCATTAAGGCTTCTCCCGCTTCGGGGTGCCAGTCGGCCAATTGCAAGAGTCCCGCTGCCAGGTTTTCTCTCAGAGGCGCTTTGGCTGTCTCAAGTTTGGCACCCCGTTGATACAGGGGCGCGCCTGAGGTGTCGACACTGACCGTGCAAAGATCGCGCTCGATGCGCACCAGAATTTTGAAGTGATCTTCGTCTGTCCCGCCCCCTGGATGGGCACTGGCTCCATCGGCGGCCGCCTTGAAGACCCGGGGGGCCGCGGCATCCGAGTGGTAGATGCGTGAGCGGTGACAGCTGGCTTCCACCTTGAGGCGACAGTCGGCCGGCAGGACCTCGGCCCAGTCGATGCGTCGAGCCCTTTTGTCGAGCTGGGCCAGGTGATGGACCGGAAAGCGGGCCAGGCGCGCAAGGACACGGGTAGCGCTTCGCAGCCAAAGATTGGTCTCGGCCGTGACCTGAGACCAGGTTTGCCGATCCGGGCAGTCGAGCTCCACCCCGCCGATGACTTGCTTGGGTGCCTTCGTTAAGGGCAGATCCAAGTCGTTGATTTCAGCAAGCAGGACCGACTCGAGACCGGGAGGACAGGCGGCGAAGACTTCACTGATGCGGTATCCCTTCATTCCGTCATCATGCCCCGGACAGAGCGCGCTTGCAATCGGGCTCGCCTGCGGTAAGGATGTCTGGGCACAACCGTAGCGAGGTGGGTATGTTTGAAGTGATGCGCACGAGACTTTCTTGGTTCCTGATGTGGACTTTGCTTTTGGGTGCAGCACCCCTTGGTGTTGCCGCGGCGGGTGAGCCCGAGCTGATGGCCAAGGCGGCCAAAAAGAAAAAGAAGAAAAGACGACGCAAGAAGAAGGGCCCAGAGCTAAAGCCGCTGCCTTCATATTTGATGAAGGGCTATAAGAACACCAAGCGGGTGCGGGTGCGTCCATTGAATTTTGAAAAGGTTCGTCTTATCCCGGACGGGTATTCGGTGGGGGGGCCGGTGGTGGGCCGGCCCACTGAGGTGCCCCCGGGTTTGGCGGTGGTCAAGCCGGGCGACATGCCCCGGGTGATCATTGAAGACGGACCCGTTCGCGCCTTGCTGTATATCCCCTCGGACAATCTGCAGTCGGTTGTCATCAAACCCACGGTGGGCTGGCCAGAGCCCAAGCCCGCGCCTCGCGGATACAGCGGCCCCGGCCTTTACCTTCAGCCGGGATCGCCTGTGCGGGTGGTGTCCAAACAGGGTGATTTGGTACGGGT
>JAUVAM010000306.1 GCA_030591745.1 Deltaproteobacteria bacterium | reverse complement strand
GATTGCCGAAGAGCGGGTGGATATTGAAGGCGCCGGCTTGTTGCCGCAGGTTGGTTTGCGCTTTGGGTACAACTACGATCGACCCAACCAGCGCTACTTTCCCCCGAAGGATCAGTTTGATGGATCCTGGGATCTCTCGGTGATGGTCAATTGGACGTTCTGGGATTGGGGCGCAACCTACCACGGCATGAAGGCCGCGGAGGCCGAGGCGAAAGCCGCAAACCGAGCGGTGGCTGAAGCCAAGGAAGGCGTTCGCATGGATGTCGAAGGTCGACTTCGGGCCTATCGCACGGAGACCGAGAAAATTTCGGCGGCAAGAAGTGGAATCAAAAGCGCGGAACGGGCCTTCAATAACGCCAAAGTGCTCTTCGATGCGGGCAGGCTGACAAGCCTGGATCTCATCAATGCGGAGTTCGAACTCACCCAGGCCCGTTATCAGCTCGTTCAGGCCCTGGCCGACGCAAGAATTGATTGGGCACAGGTACTCAGGGCCGCCGGGTCATGATGTTGATCCGTCAAGCACCTCGCGAACCCGGGCGGCGAGGGTGCTGAGAGAGTATGGCTTGGCTAGGAATTCTATGTTTTCGTCCAGTACGCCGTGGTGAGCAAAAACGTTTTGAGTGTATCCTGAGGTGAAAAGTACCTTGATCTTTGGCCTCAGCTTGAGGATTTTTGCGGCCAATTCGCGGCCGTTCATGTGTGGCATCACCACGTCGGTGAGCAATAGATCGACGGGGCCCTCGTGTTGCATCAGCAATGAAATCGCTTCGTCGGGGGCGGCTGAGGAGAGCACTTGATAGCCAAGTCGCTCAAGGAGTTTCTCCGCCAGGTGGCGCACCACTTCCTCGTCTTCCACCAGCAGCACGGTCTCCTCCCCGTAGACCGGCTTGGTCACCGTTGGCCGGGTGAGTGCATCGGCTTTGTCGAGTACCCGAGGGAAGTAGACCTTGAAGGACGAGCCTTTGCCTGGTTCTGAGTAAACCTCGATTCTTCCGCCGTTTTGCTCGACGATGCCGTAGACGGTCGCCAGGCCCAGGCCGGTGCCTTGGCCTAGCTGCTTGGTGGTGAAGAAGGGCTCGAAGATTTTCTCGATGATGTCGGCGCTCATGCCGCAGCCTGTGTCGCTCACCGCGATCATGACGTAGGCACCGGGCGTCGTGTTTGCGTGGCTTGTGCAATAGCCGTCGTCGAGTAGGGCATCGCTGGTTTCGATGAGCAGCTCGCCGCCGTTCGGCATGGCGTCTCGTGCGTTGACTGCAAGGTTGAGCACGATTTGATCGACTTGAGTGGGGTCGGCCCGAACGCATCCGAGGCCTTTTTGGGGCAGGGTTTTGAAAATAATGTCCTCGCCGATCAGCCGGAGCAGCATCGGATGCAGGCTTTCGATGAGCTTGCTCAAGTTGATCACCATGGGTTTGATGACCTGCTTGCGAGAGAAGGCCAGCAGTTGCCTCGTTAGATCGGTGGCTCGGTCAGCGGCCTTGCTGATCTCCTCAAGCGTCCCGCGCAAGGGATTTTCTGATGGCAGGCCGTCCAGCGCCAGCGTGGCGTGGCCCGTGATCGCGCAGAGCACATTGTTGAAGTCGTGAGCGACGCCCCCGGCGAGTCGGCCGATGGATTCCATTTTCTGAGCCTGGTGAAGCTGTTTTTCGAGGCTGGTTTTTTCCTTCTCAGCCCGCCTGCGCGCGGCGATGTCGCGGTCTTGCTGAAGGTTCTGGATGGCGAGCCGACCGATCTGCTCAGAGCGTGTTTTGAGGAAGGTGAGGACGCGATTGAGCGATTCTTCATCAAGCGGAGTGAGGGTCTCCGTTGTCAGGATAAGCGCATCCTCGTCCAGGCCAACTTCGCGCGCGAATCGCCGGACCTCATCGGCGTCGAGTTCGCCCTCGACCATCTGGCCGATTCTCCAGTTTGCAAGATGGCGGTTCTGGATAACAATCGGCACAGTACCCGTTGCCATGTGCCTCAGCACGCAGTCATGCAGGATTTCCGGCTTGAAGTTTTCCTGGGGCGCATGCATCAGTTTTCGCTGAAAGGCAGCGCAACGGGCCGCGCCTTTTTTTGTGGTGCGGATGAGTGCGCAGAACTCACTGAAGCGTGAGGGCTTCGTGATAGGCCTGCCTTTGGTGTCAAATATGATGGCCGGCATGAGGAATGCGTCGGAGACAGCATCCTGGAGACGCTGGAGCATATCGAGTTTCATGACGTCGAGCAGCGCCAGGCCGTCGATATCTGTCATGATTCATCCTCTTCACTTTTGCCAGGCCCGATCGAGACCACACTGCCGAGAACAGTGCGGATTTTCTTGAGAAGATCAGGTGAAGTGAAGGGCTTGGCCAGGAAGTGGGTGCCTTCGTCGAGGATACCGTGGTGCACGATGGCGTCGTCGGTGTAGCCGGACATGAAGAGGACCTTGAGGTCCGGGAAGACCTTGGTCAATCGCGCGCTGAGCTCCTTGCCGCTCATCCTGGGCATAACCACGTCGGTCAGGACGAGGTGGATTTTGTCTGCGTGGCGCTCGCATTCGAGCAGGGCCTCGCCGCCGTTGGCGGCGGAGAGGACCTTGTAGCCCGCGGAGGAAAGAATGCGGCGGGTCAGTTTTCGCACGGCCTTTTCGTCTTCCACAATCAGGATGGTCTCATGGCCTCGCGGGTCGGTAAACGGGGGCTCATCCTGTTGGGCTTGGTCCTTGACTTCGGCGCGGGGCAGGTAGACCTCAAAGGTTGTGCCCTCGCCGGGTTCGCTGAAGACGGCGATAAAGCCCCCACTTTGCTTGATGATGCCGTAGGCGGTCGAAAGGCCAAGGCCCGTGCCCTGACCCATTTCCTTGGTCGTGAAGAAGGGATCGAAGATTCGCGTTCTGACCTCTTCCGTCATGCCAAGGCCGGTGTCGGTCACGGCAAGCATGGTGTAGCGACCCGCGGGTCTGTCCGGGTGTTTGCTTGAATAGGCTTCGCTCAATTCGACGTCGATGGTTTTGATCTCGAGTTTGCCGCCTGTGGGCATCGCATCTTTGGCATTGACAGCCAGGTTCATCAGCACCTGTTCAATCTGGCCTGGGTCGGCGGTGATATGACCGAGATCGCCTGCAAGCGAAGTAGAAAGTTCGATGTCTTCACCGATGAGTCGCCTGAGCATTTTCTCCAAATCGACGACGATTTCGTTCAGGCAAAGAACCTTGGGCTCCAGCACTTGTTTGCGACTGAAGGCGAGAAGCTGGCGAGTCAGGGTGGCGGCCCTTTTGCCGGCGTCTAGGATTTGGAGGAGATCGACCCTCAGTGGGTCCTCTTCACGCAGGTCCTCGATGGCGAATTCAGCATAGCTATTGATGACGGTCAGCAGGTTGTTGAAGTCGTGGGCGACGCCGCCTGCGAGGCGGCCGATGGATTCCATCTTTTGGGCTTGGTTTAACTGACTTTCGAGGGTGGCCCTTTCTTCGTCTGCTTGTTTGCGGGCCGTGATGTCGTGTGTGACGCCGACGATCGAAATCGGCAGTCCGTCGGGTCCTTTGATTAGCTTCGCGTTGTTGCTGGTGGAGACGGTCGTGCCGTCTTTGCATATTTGATCTGCTTCAAATACGACGGGCTCCCAGACGGCCTCGTCGCCTGAATCGAGGAGTTGCAAATGCCGGCCGAATATCTCCATGACCTTTGCAAGCGACTCAGGGGCGACCATTTCTTCCATGGATTGGGCCATCGCTTCTTCGTGGGTATAGCCTCGGAGCGCGGTGGTCGATTGGCTGATGAAGGTGAAGCGAAGGTTCATGTCCATCGTCCAGATCACGTCAGTCGCATTCTCGGCGAGCAAGAGGTATTGCTTCTCGCTGGTCTGGAGCTCATGGAGGAGAAGCCAGGTGCTCAGGGCGTCGCTGAGTCGGCGACCAATTTCGCGGAACAGGTTCTTTTCTTCCTTGGTCCAGTCTCGAGGGTGTGAGCATTGATGGATGCCGAACATCCAGGCGTTGCCCTTCTGGAGATGAATGGGCATGTGCATTTCAGACCGAACGGAAAAACGCCGACTGATTTTTTGTGCTGTATTCGAATCTTGATAATCGGTGGTGATTACGTCGTTTTTGGCCAATGCCGCGCGGAAAAAGTTCGCGGATTCAGGCAGCATCGGGATTTCTTGTCCCAGGGCGAAGGCACCTGGGTAGTCTGGATGCGTACGCTCCATGGGCACGCTCCAGGACTCGGCCTCGGGATCGCAGGGAAAAAGAAGCCAGGCGCGGTCCGCCTCGAAAATTTCCAGCGTGGCCTGTAAGACTTCCGACATCATTTGATCGACATCGTGGGCCTGCTGGATGGCGCGATTGACCCGCTCCATGTTGTCGAGAAAGCGCAGGTGAATGGCTCGCTCTTTTTCGTTGTTCGCGCATTTGGAGGCGGCGGCCTCAAGCGAAGCGATCTGCTCTTTTGCCCCTTGCAGATCCGAGATGAGCTGGGCCTTGGATCTTTGTTCGTTTTTCACGATTAAGCCCCCTCTTGCCTGCAAGGACTGCAAGCTGATGAATAATTTAGCATAACGCCAATCGCTCCGTCTACGGGCGATTTCGAAATAGGCCATGGGCCTTGTATTGATTGTGGTGGGGACAATGAGCGCCGGTGTGCTAAGGTCCATCGACTTTGGACCTGCCAAGGGAAGACAGATGAGCGATGTGAAGCACCTTCAGCACGAGATTGGCCGCAGGCGTACCTTTGCGATTATTTCGCATCCGGATGCTGGCAAGACGACCTTGACCGAGAAATTGCTTCTGTTCGGCGGGGTGATTCAACTCGCCGGCGCGGTTAAGGCGAAGCGTGGTCGTGCGAATGCTGTTAGCGACTGGATGGAGATGGAGCGGGAGCGCGGTATTTCCATCACCACCAGCGTGATGCAGTTTCCCTATGAGGGGCTGGAGATGAACCTGCTCGACACCCCCGGGCATGCTGATTTCAGCGAGGACACCTACCGAACGCTTCATGCCGTCGACGGGGCCGTGATGTTGCTTGACTGCGCCAAGGGCGTCGAATCGCAAACACGCAAGTTGTTTCGGGTTTGCAGGCATCGGTCGATTCCTATTTTTACCTTTGTGAACAAGATGGACCGGCCCGGCCGCGATCCCTTTGATCTGGTCGGCGAAGTGGAAAGTGTTTTGGGGATCGGGGTTTTTCCGGTCACCTGGCCTGTTTTTCGATCCGGGACTTTTCGCGGTGTCTACCACCGGCTCGACAAGCGTGTGTACCTGTTTGACCAGGAATTGGCGAAGTCGAGCGCCAAGAGTGGCGCTGAAATCGCGCCCTTCAAAATCTCCGGTGTCGACGACCCCATGCTGCGCACCGAGCTCGGCGAGGAGGGCTACGCGCAACTCCAAGAGGATGTCGAGCTTTTGGAGGTCGCCGGCGATGAATTTGATCGGGAGCGCTTTTTGGCCGGGGAAGTCTCGCCCATGTTTTTCGGCAGCGCCATTAACAATTTTGGACTTAAGGCCTTCTTGAATACCTTTTGTGAGCTCATGCCGTCACCTGGACCCCATGAGGCGAACACCGGCATCATCGCCGCCGACAAGGACGAGTTCAGCGGATTTATTTTCAAAATTCAAGCCAACATGAATCGGGCGCATCGCGATCGACTCGCCTTCGTGCGGATTTG
>JAUVAM010000546.1 GCA_030591745.1 Deltaproteobacteria bacterium | reverse complement strand
GTGGCTACGGCGATGCCCCACCATGTGTAGGTGCGGCCTTCGGCCTGCCACGTTTCGGGCAACATCCACCAGATGAGCCCTACGGTGGCCACGGCCGTCAGGCCCGCGGTCAAGAAGGTGCCCATGTTGAGTGCGGTCTGGGGATTGCCGCCTTCCTTGGTGCGCACAAACCAGGTGCCGATGATGGAAAGCACGATGCCCACGGCCGCGATCATCAAGGGCAGCAAGAGAGCGTTGTACGCTTTGTCGGGGGCCACTTCTCCGATGCCCTGGATCCAGACCATGCCCAGCACCATGGCGCCGATGATGGAACCCACGTAGCTCTCAAACAAGTCGGCACCCATGCCGGCCACGTCGCCTACGTTATCGCCCACGTTGTCGGCGATGGTTGCGGGGTTGCGAGGATCATCTTCAGGGATGCCTGCTTCAAGCTTGCCAACCAGGTCGGCGCCCACATCAGCAGCTTTGGTGTAGATGCCGCCGCCTACGCGCGCGAAGAGCGCGATGGACGAAGCGCCCATGGAAAAACCGGTCAAGGTGGTGATGATGATCCCGGTATCCGATCCCTGGAAGACCCAGAGGCTGCAAAATACCCACAAGAGCCCGCCCAGGCCCAGAGCGGCCAGGCCCACCACACTCATGCCCATGACAGCGCCGCCGCCGAAAGCGATCTTCAAGGCGCCGTTCAGGCTGGTGCGAGCTGCCGCGGTGGTGCGGACGTTGGCGGCGGTGGCCACGCGCATGCCGATGAAGCCGGCCAATGCGGAACAGGACGCGCCGACGAAAAAGGAGATGCCGACCATCCAGCTGGCACCATCCATCATGCCATAGGCCACGCCCAGGGCAATGGCCACCAGGGTCACGAAGATGAAAAGTACACGGTATTCACGTCCCAGAAAGGCCATGGCCCCTTCTCGGATGTGGCCCGCGATTTCCTGCATGAGTTCCGTGCCCGCGTCGGCCTTGTTGATGGACCTTGTTTTGAAGGCTGCGTAGAGCAAGGCCAAGACCCCTGCGAGTGGTGCCGCCAGCAACAGGGCAATGAACAGGTTGTATTCCATTACGTCTCCTCTGTAGCCTGAGTGCCCGAGGGCGCTACGATCAGGCTAAGTTGATTGGCAAGTCAGTTTTCAACTTACGGGCCTGTTAAAGATCGAAGTTGAGAAGATTTCAACTGCTTTTCCCATGTTTATCAAAATGGGCAAAGAGGCAGGGTCTGCGGGATTTCTGGAAATTGGAATTTTTGGATTGCACTATGGGTTTTCCTGGAGCTATAGAGTTGTCCAGTGGACGGAAATCGCAGGATAGGAGAAACGCCATGAGTGAACAACACGAGTTAAAGACGCAGGGCCGGGGTTGGCTGGTTGCCTTTTTGGTTATTTCCGCGGTGGGCTTGGGGTCCTCGGTGGATCTCAGCATCCTGCATTGGCAGGTCCACAATGTGCCGGGTCATGTGAGTTTCTGCGCAATCAACGACACGATCAACTGTGATACGGTGGCCATGAGCAAGTACTCCTTGATTTTCGGGGTCCCCATTTCGGTCTGGGGTATCTTGTTTTACGGCCTGCTCATGGCCTTGGCCATCTGGGGTTTGCTGGCCAAGCGCGCGCCTTGGCCCTGGCCCTTGTTGAGTTTGCTCAACGCGGCCTCTTTGGGCTTGAGCGTGTACTTGTTTTTGCTGAGCAAAATTGTCATTCATTCCTATTGTATCATGTGCATCAGTCTTTATGCGGTGAACATAATCGCAGCCGTCATTTGTTTGTTTGGGCAACGCAAGGTTGGTTTGCCCTTGCGCGCAGGCCTGACTTGGATCGGTCTGGCTGTGCTTTTGCCCAGTGTGGCCATGCCGTTTTTTTTCTCGGAATGTTCCCAGGGATCCTGGGGTTTGTTGGGCGGCATCATGGCCGCGGGCGGGCTGCTCTTGCTGGGGGCCAATTTGGCGCGTGGTCTTGCGGCTCGTTTTGTTCCCTGGTGGGAAGGCGTGAAGCAAAGCGTGGGCGTGGTTTTTTCAAGACCCCTGGTGGGTGGATCCCTCAGTCTCTTCGCGGTTCTTTGCCTGGTGGCGACCTTGGTGGCCGTGCCGAGACTTTACGCCAAGGATAAGCATGACAAGGATGGACCGGGCGTGGGTACCGCATGCGATGATCCTCAGGGGGGCCATCACATCGCGGGTGGTGTGGTGGATATAGGTCATGGGCTCACAGAAAAAGGGTGGCATTGGATTGGGGCGGAAAAACCGGAAGTGACCATTTTCGAATACTCCGACTACGAATGCCCTTTTTGCCGCAAAGCTCATGAAATTGTGCGCGATGTGGTTCGCGCGAACAAGGCTTGGGTCCGCTTGGTTCATGTGCAGATGCCTTTGGACCAAAAGTGTAACGATTCTTTGCCAAGACCTTTCCATCGACATGCCTGTGATGCGGCCATGGGGACCATCTGTGCTGCCGAGCAGCAAGCTTTCTGGGCGATGAACGACCGCATGTTTTTGAGGCGCGGTGGATTGGGTCCAGACGGGCTGACGGACTTGGCTGCTGAAATGGGTTTGGATGCGGAGCGATTTCGGGCTTGCATGCAGGGTGAATTGGCCCCTAAAGTGTTGGCAGAGAATTTGGCGGAGTGCAAACGATTGAAATTGGTGCCGGCCACGCCCACTTTTCGGGTGGGCAAGCGGATGATTCGAGGACTGAAGGACCAGGCCTGGTGGAGCCGCGCCATCGGGCACTTTCGTCGTTGAGCGACTTGTTTGTTGGGTTGCTCAGGGGAGGGCAGCAAGCATGCCGACCATGGTGCTTGTCATTGACGACAACGAGATGAACCGCGAACTCCTGCTAACCATGCTGGATCGAATGGGGCTTGACTGCGTGACCCGGGCCGATGGCCTCAGTGGGCTGCAGGCTTTGGATGAGCAAGTTTTTGCCCTGGTGCTCGTGGACCTGAAATTGCCGGACATGGATGGTTTCGATGTGGTGAGGGCCATTCGCAAGCATGAGCAGAACGCGGGTGCCCGAGTGCTGCTTATCAGCGGCGCCCAGATGGTCGACGATCAGGTTAAGGATCTTTGCACGGGATGTGATGGCTACTTGGCCAAGCCCTTCACCTTTGACCAGCTGGCCGCCGCTGTGCGGGAACAGCTGGATCAGCGGGTCGTCAAGGGCTGAAAATTACAGTTACTTCATTCTTGGTTTTATGGATTTGGTGCTTGGGTACCTTGTCGCCGTCGAAATCCAAGACAAAACGCGTGAACCCAGGTTGCTGACCGATTCGTATCTTGGTGATGAACGAGGCCTTGGACGGGATGCTGTGCCCTTTGCCGGCGTAGGCGGCTCCCTGGGCATCGATGGCCAGACGGGGTGGAGAAGCCAAGGTAAAGTGCTTGAAGGTGGTCGGGCCTGTGGTTTTGATGACGAAGCGCCAGCCATTGGATGACTCCAGCAGGCTTGGTTGACCGACCTTCAGGCCCGTAGGGACTGGGTCCTTGGGCGCTGGCGTGTCTTTGACCACGGGTGCCGGTGTGTCTTTGACCACGGGTGCCGGTGTGTCTTTGACCACGGGTGCCGGTGTGTCTTTCACCACGGGTGCCGGTGTGTCTTTGACCACGGGTGCCGGTGTG